>CACZSG010000059.1 GCA_902783665.1 uncultured Lachnospiraceae bacterium
CCGAGAGCGGATCTCTTATCGCGCCGCCAAGGCATGTGGCAGCGCCGCCGAAGGGCTCGATCTCTGTGGGATGGTTGTGCGTCTCATTTTTAAAGTTGACCAGCCATTCCTCCGTCTTTCCGTCAATCTCCACCGGCACGACGATGCTGCAGGCGTTGATCTCGTCAGACTCTTCCTGGTCCTGAAGTTTTCCGTCCCTCTTCAGCTGGCGCATGGCCATCAGCGCCAGATCCATCAGGCAGACAAATTTATCCTCTCTGCCGGCAAAGATCTCGCTGTGGGCAGCCAGATAACGGCGGCAGCTCTCCTCGATCGGCGCGCGGTAATAACCGTCCCCGAATCCGATCTCTTTTAACTCTGTGGAGAAGGTGGTGTGACGGCAGTGGTCACTCCAGTAGGTGTCCAGAACACGGATCTCCGTCATGGACGGGTCCCGGTGTTCCTCGGTGCTGAAATAAGTACGGATATGGCAGAAATCCCGGTAGGTCATGGCCAGATTCAGCGAACGGTAAAGAGAAAGGAACGCGTCCTCCTCCATGGTGCAGAAGCCGTCCATAATGGCTACATCCGCCGGCTCCTCAAAGGACATGGCCAGCGTATCCGGCTTGTCAAAGCCGGCTTCCCTGGAGTCCACGGGGTTGATCACGTAGCTGCGGATGGCCGCGAGCTGGTCTTCGCTGATATCCCCGGTCACCACATAGACCGTGGCGGAACGGATGACCGGCTCCTCGTTTTCATCCAGAAAACGGACACACTGCACCGCAGAGTCTGCCCGCTGGTCGAACTGACCGGGCAGGTATTCCACCGCAAATGCCTGGTCCCCTTTTTCCATGGGGAATGTCTCCTCGTACAGGTCGTCCACGGGTGGTTCCGCAAAGACAGTCCTGCACGCAGCCTGATAGACAGTTTCTGAAATATTTTCAACGTCGTAACGGATGAGAACCCGGATCTGTTTCAGTCCTGCAGCTCCGAGATAATGCTTCACTTCGTGTGTCAGGCCCTTGGCAGCGACGGCAAAGGCCGGTTTCTTCTCAACGTAAACCCTTTTTACGTTTCCCATTCACATTCCTCCACAGATGAGTTTGCTGATTTTTTACACAACTTCAAGCAGGGGGGCACCCCTGCTCATTCTTTTGTAACAAAATATTAACATATAACAAATGAGATGACAAGACATGCCTTTATATTTTTCAGGTTCTGAAGAAAGCGCTTCTCTGGTCTTCCAGCGATCTGCTGCAAAGCACGGGCATATTCTTTTCGGTACTCCCGGAATCTGCCATAAAGCATTTGCCTGTCTTTTTGATTATATTATAATTGATGCAAAAAGTTGCATCTATGTTTACAACTTATTAATAATTCTGTGAAATTTTCATTGTCAAAGGAGGATTCCCATGGTCAAGAAGCATATGTGATCTGGATGCACACCAACACGGATGAAGAGCGGGCTTTTTACGACGACATGGACATGTTCTCGCTGTGCAAGCCCGATCTGGCCAGATGTGAAAAATATGAGCTGGAGTTTTATGACGAGAACGACCATCTGGTCGAGACGTTCGAAAAGAGCGGGTATACGGCACCGCTGCATGACTGATGGGGATAGTCCTGACTGAATTTCTTCCTGTCACTCCATCCCCTGCAAATACCCAAGGATCTCGCCAAAACAGGATTCCATATTTTCATTGTTGGCAAAACGCCGTCCGATCCCGGCCGCCTGCAGGTTTTCCTCTGAAAAGTCCTTCTGGTCAGCCAGAAATCTTCTGCACATTTCCTCAAGGTTCCGGCTATCCTGGGCTTCCTCCCTGGCCAGGGCGCGTTTCAGGCGGGTCAGGTCCTCCACCTCCATGTAGACCGGGATCACATGGATGGCGGGCCTTTCTTTAAAGTAATCACGCACCTTCAGGTATGATTCAAGGGTGCCGATGACAAGAAAGTCCGTCCCCTCAAAATCTGTCTTTCCGTCATCCACGGTGGCGTAATACCACGGACCGATCACGGAAGGATACATCCGCTCTTCTATGATCCTTCCTTCTTTTTCAAATGTCCGCATCTGTTCCTCACTGATGAAGTGATACTGGACGCCTTCCTCCTCGTGGTCCCGCATGGGGCGCGTGGTATAGGTCACGAGCGGCTTCAGTCCCAGGGACTTTTCCGAAAGCAGTCTGGCGTACATGGAATCCTTTCCGGACGCGCTTTTTCCCATCAGATAGACAATCTTTCCCATTCTTCTCTCCTGTTATACAGATGTTGTCAAAAGACACCTGTTTCCGTTATATGCATGCCATCATCAGGCAATCCGATCCATTATATACATACCGTCAGCAGACGCCCTGTTCTGTCCTTCATTCCGTGCAGCGCAAACCCAAGGTTTCGCCACAGGCGGATCCTGTCCGTCACCTGCTGTGTGACACGTTCTCCCGGAACCAGCAGCGGAATTCCCGGGGGATACAGATATACATAATCCAGCGAAACTCTGCCGGTGCATTCATCCAGAGGCACCTGTTCTCCGGCGGTTTCTTCCACTGCCTGGCCGGGGAGCAGAACAGTCTCGGGGTTCGGAAACTCCGCGGGGATATTCTGTACAGTGAAAGAGTTCTGAAACTCCGCAGAACGATAATCTTCTCCGGAAGCCTTCTGAATCTCCACAGAACTGTTCTCCCCTCCAGAAAGCTTCCGTTCCCGGCTGGTTTCGTCCAGGTCCAGGGAACAGAGGGCGTCCGTCAGTCTTGTAAAGCCTTCCTGCGTATCTGCGGGGGATGTTATGAAGACTGTATGGCTTTCTCCCGCCATCTCCGGCTGCAGATGAAACCGTTCCCGGACAGCTGCGTAAAGTCCGTTTCCGGATAAGGAACTGTTCTCGGTTGTTATCGTGAACCGGCTCCTGTCAAAGGCAAAGCAGCCGGGGCTTGTTTCTGTTCCGTCCAGCAGGTGCAGTGCCTGCATCTGTTTCAGGCGAAACCGTGCTTCTTCCACCATGCCCATGTACGTTTCAAACAACGCCGGGCCTTTTTCGGCCAGAAGGCGGATGCAGCGGTCCATCCCCGCCATCAGCACATAGCTGGGGCTGCTGGTCTGGAACATCGCCATGTATTTTTTCAGCCGGTCCCGGTCTGCCAGGGGCCCGTTTACATGCAGCAGCGCGGTGGATGTAAGTGACGGCAGCGTTTTGTGCAGGCTGCAGACTACAAAGTCCGCTCCCAGACTCAGCGCGTTTTCCGGAAGCTGCGGGTGCATTCCGAAATGCGCTCCGTGGGCCTCATCCACGATCAGCACTGCCCCGTGTTCATGCACCGTCCGGGCGATCGTCCGGATATCGGATACAATTCCTTCATAAGTGGGGGAAGTCAGGATCACCGCGCGGATGTCTGGATCCTTTTCCAGCTCTCTCTTCACGGATTCCGGACTGACGCTGCCGAAGATTCCCCGGCTGCTGTCGTAGGTTGGAAACAGCCAGTGCGGAACCAGCTGGTTCAGTTCTATGGCGTGGTACACCGACTTATGGCAGTTTCTTGCCGCCAGGATGTGGTCTCCCCGTCTGCAGGCGGCAAAGACCGAACTCAGAATACCGCTGGTGCTTCCGCCGACCAGATAGAAGGTCTCTTCGGAGCCATACAGTTCCGCTGCCCGCTGCTGTGCTTCCAGAAGAATCCCTTCCGCATGGTGCAGATCGTCGAATCCGTCTATCTCTGTGATATCGATGGCGTATATGTCCTGCATCAGCTGCAGATTTCCCTTGTGCCCGGGCATGTGGAAGCGGTACCAGTCTGAGGCTGCATAGTCCTGCAGCGCTTCGTACAGATCCTTCATTGTTTTCCCCCAAATCCTGTGTGAATATGATCAGCAGGCAGATTCAACAGATGCCGGCATTGCTGTGCGTTGAAATATCATTATTGCGTGTTGAAATATCATTGTTGCGTGTTGAAATATCATTGAAAAAAGGAAGAGCACATACCTGTACTCTTCCATTGCAGTCAGAGAGTGTAGATCAGGATCCCGGCGATAATGATCAGGTTCCCGATCAGTCTTCCCCTGGTGATCTTCTCGCGAAGAAGCGCCACGGAAAGGATCATCACAAAAACATAGCTGAACGCGTCGATGATGGTCCCGTATTTCATCTGGACTTTTGTAAAAGCCCATGTGTTCATGGCCAGCACGACCACGAACAGAGAGTAGGACAGGATCACCCTCCAGTTCAGATATTCATAGATCCAGCTTTTATATGTTTTCCCGGAACTGGTCTTCAGAAGGACCTGGGAGATGGCCGTCAGAAGGGTCCCGAGAAACATCAGAAGAAAATAAAAATTAACCATAGAACTGCACCACCAGTACTCCGATCACCACGACAAGCATGCCTATGATGTTGTTGACCGTCAGATTTTCATGAAATATCAGGACTGCCCAGATCTGCGACCAGACCAGATAGACCGTCCGGTTCGCGTAGGCAACGCTCAGGTCGAACCGCTTGATGATCTTCTGCCACAGGAAAGCGTAAATGCCGCAGTTGGCGATCATCAGGAAGAAAAACAGGTAGAGCAGCGGGCTTTTGAACCCGTTTTTGTTGTACTCCAGCGAGGCTGCCTTCGTGAGAACGCCCGTGAAGGAGAACAGCAGGATATTCAGATGTAAGAACAGATAATCTCTTTTTTTATTCATGGAAGGCATTATAGCATCCTTTCCTGCGCCCTGCAAGACTTGATTCCGTTGTTTTGGCATCCTTTCCCACGCCCTGCGGAACCTGATTCCGTTGTTTTTATACTCTTCCCCGCTCCCGGAGGGCCTGATTCCGTTGTTTTCACTCCTTGCTTAAGGTGTACTGCGTATGATAAAATATAGGGGTTATCATTTCAGTCCTGTCCTGCCGGGCAGGAGATGGGAGAATTTGAATGAGTTTATATTCTGTTGTCGTTCCGGTCTATAATTCGGAACATACTTTGAATGAACTGTATGACAGGGTCAGCGCAGTCTTTGATACACAGCTGCATCAGGATTTCGAACTGATCCTGGTGGACGACGGTTCCAAGGACAATTCCTGGGGCGTTATGGAACAGCTGCACGAAAAGGACGGCCGTGTGAAGATCATCCAGCAGGCCAGAAATTTCGGCCAGCATCCGGCTCTTCTGTGCGGTTTCCATTATGTGAACGGAGATTTCATCATCACCATGGACGATGACCTCCAGCATCCGCCCGAAGAGATCCCCAAGCTGGTGAAGGTCATGAACGAGCGGGACGATGTCGATGTCATCATCGCGAAATATGAAGGCCGCAAGCACAACCTGATCCGCAGACTCGGCACAAGACTGTCCGTCTATGCCACCTCAAAGATGCTGAAAAAACCGAAGGATCTGGAGATCACCAGTTTCCGTCTGATCCGCCGCTTCATCGTGGACGCCATCATTCAGATGAACGTGCGTCTGCCCCAGATTGGCAACCTTCTTGTGCTTACCAGCAACCGCATCATCAACGTACCGGTAAAGCACGATGCGCGCAAATACGGACACAGCGGCTACACCTTCCGCCACCTGGTCCACGACCTGCTGTACGATATCACCACCAACAGCGCTTTTCCGCTGCTCCTGGTCCGCGATATAGGCATCCTCAGTTTTGCCTGCAGCGTGATCCTGGGCCTGTATTTCCTGATCCGGTACTTCATGTTCGGGTGGAGTGTGGAAGGCTGGACTTCCACCATCCTCATCGTGCTTGCTTTTTCCGGGCTGACACTTCTCTCCCTGGGGATCGTCGGAGAATATCTGATGCATATCCTGGATGAAGCCAAGAAAATGCCGAACTACGTGGAACGTCAGAAAAAGCTGTAAGCGGAGGGGCCATGAAAGAAATCGGCGGTTATTTTGAACTTGAAAACTTTACGGGCAGTGAATATCACGAAGGGCTGCTCCGGCTGAACCTGGGGCGTACTGCGCTGCAGTTCATGCTGCAGCAGATGCATATCACAACGCTCTGGCTGCCCAGCTTCATGTGCGCATCCGTTTTCGAAGGATGTGAAGATGCGGGCGTCCGTATGGAGTTCTATGGAATTACAGAGGATTTCCTGCCGGATCTGGACCGGAAAATGAACCGGGGAGAATGTCTTTACCTGATGAACTACTACGGGCAGCTGACCGAAGCCCAGATCCTTTCTTTTAAGGAAAAGTACGGCACGATCATTCTGGACAACACGCATGCTTTTTTCCAGAAAGCCATCCCGGGCATTCCCGCCCTCTGGTCCGTACGCAAATATTTCGGCGTGACAGACGGGGCCTACGCGGACCTGCCCGGAAATCCCTACGCCGCCCAGGCACTGTCCGCTCTTCCTGCAGACAGCTCCCACACCCGGTTTTCACACATTCTCGGAAGATACGAGGAGGATGCCTCCTCCCATTACCAGCAGATGCTCGACAACGCGCACAGCTATGACCACGCGCCTGTCAGACGCATGTCTGCACTGACGCAGAATCTTCTGAAGGGCATCGACTACGGATATGCGAAAAAGCAGCGGGAACACAACTATGATATCCTGGCCAGCGCGCTGGACAGCCTGAACCCGCTGCCCCTGCACCGTCCGGAAGGTCCGTTCGTTTATCCCTTCCTCTGTAAGGACGGCCCGGCGCTTAGAAAACAGCTGGCAAGGGAAAAGATCTTCGTTCCCACCTACTGGAGCAATGTCATACAGAGCACACCGGCGGACTCCATCGAGCATGCCTACGCCGCAGATATCCTGGCATTGCCCTGCGACCAGCGCTACGACGAATCCGATATGCAGCGGATCTGCAGCATTCTTCTTCCGCTGCTTCAGGAAGCCTGACTTCCGGAGATCGGACTGATATATAGAGACGTACTGATTAAAAACGTACTTAATTCAGAACGTATTTATTTAGATGTACTCATCTAAACGTACTTAGTTTAAATGTACTTTTAACAGGAGAAAATTATGCACAGACTTGTGATACTTGGTTCCCTCGGCGAATTTGTCCAGCTGATCCGTCTGGCCAAAAGCCGCGGGTATTATACCATCGTCTGCGATGGATATCCGTCCGGCATCGGTAAATTCTACGCAGACAAATCCTACGATATCCCGGTGGGAAATATTGACGAGATCGCCGAGATGTGCATCCGCGAGCAGGCGGATGGCATCATCACTTCCTTCTCGGACTTTCTTTTCGAATGTATGGTCAAGGTGGCCGAGAAGGCACACCTGAAATGCTATTTTGACGTAGAACATCTGGAACTGTACAGGAACAAGACCGAAATGAAAAAAATGCTGGACGGTCTCGGCATCCACACGGCTGCCCACCGTACCATCTCCAAAGGCTTCCGTGACGAGGAACTGGCCGGCCTTTCCTTCCCCGTCGTCGTAAAACCGGTGGACAAATATGGTTCCCGGGGAGTGGAGATCCTCTACAGCATCGATGAAGTGCGTGAGCGTTTTGACTACACCTGTGCCACCTCGGACAACAAGACCGTCCTGGTGGAGGAATACAACGACGGCTATGAGTTCAACATGATGACCTGGGTCCTGCATGGTCAGGTGCAGGTGATCAGCATCGCCGACCGGGAAAAGACCAGCATCAGCCGCAGGGATATCCCCATCAGCACCAGAAATGTCTATCCGTCCAAGCGTATTGACTCCGTCATAGAGCCCGCCACCGAGATCCTTCAAAAGGTCGTCGACTATACCGGCCAGACCTCCGGCCCTCTTTCCATGCAGTTCTTCTGGAAAGAAGGAGAAGGCGTTTCCGTCTGCGAGATCGCCGGCCGCTTCTTCGGCTATGAGCACGAGCTGGTCACCCTGGCGGGCGGCCTTAACATCGAAAAGCTACTGCTGGATTACGTCTACAACGAAAACTCCATCGACCGGACCTTCCAGGGCTATTCCCCGTATTTCAAACGGGTATGCGCCGTCCTCTACTTCCACGGAAAACCCGGCATGTGCATCGCTTCCCAGAAAAAAGCGCACGCGCTGGCCGCTGTACCGGGCGTGCTCGACTCCTGGATCTTCTACCGCGAAGGGGAGGAAGTGGTTCAGCACGGAGCCAATCCGTACGTGGTGCGCTACTATATCGGAGCCGACACCCGCGAAGAAGTAGACGAGATGACAAGACATTTCTTTAAGGAGATCTCCGTGACCGACGCCAACGGCATTGAAGTGCTGTATCGAAATAAAATCGGAGACTGAATAGTGTGGGACAGAGGGACGTTCGCCTGTGTCCCATTTTCACAGTGAGTCAGAGGGACGTTCACCAGTGACTCATTTTGTCCTTCGGCCAGTCAGCACAGCTGCCTGGCCGTCAGTCAAAATGAGTCACTGGTGAACGTCCCTCTGACTCACTGTAAAAAAATGGGACACAGGCGAACGTCCCTCTGTCCCACTTTTTTACGCTTCTATATTCTCCGCGATCACTTTCCACACATAGTCTGCTTCGCTGCCCAGCACCCAGGCGGCGATCCCGCCAAGGTTGTTCTCGGCGACCAGGGCCGCGCGGGCGGCTATGGTGGCATCGTCTTCCAGCCAGATCTCACACAGCCGGCCTTCTGAGTCCGTCCAGTATGCATAAGGCTGTTCTGCCTCTGCGTCCCATTCGGCCACGGCGCCGTTTTCCTCCACTACCTGCCAGGCACCTTCCATGGAATAAACCTCGCTGGTGACACTGGTGTTTCCGTCCGCATCCTGTCCCGTAAACCAGAGCCTGGTGTAGAACGGAATAGCACTGACCACCTTCTCCGGAGCGACTTCCTTCAGCATGTTTGCGATGCCTGTGCGCTCAAAATTCAGGGAGGCGACGGTCCCGGCGGTTTCCGAACCGGCATAGTGTTCGTCATAACCCATCATTATGACATAATCACAGATGACTCCCAGTTCTTTTCTGTTATAGAACATGGAAAAAGGCATGGGTACGGCCACGTCCACGGAAAGGTAGATCTGTTCCTTCCTGCACAGAATGGAGAGTTCCCGCATAAACTGCACGTAGGAAGGACCGGTGGTTTCCGCCAGGCCTTCGAAGTCGATGTTCAGGCCGTCAAAATCCAGGGTGCGTGCCTGGTCGATCAGGAACTCCTGCAGTTTTTTCCGGGATGCCCGGTTCCCGAGCACCGCTCTGCTGCTGCCGTTTCCGAAATTGCTGATGAGGGGCCAGACCTGAAGCCCCTGTTTATGGGCCTGTTTTACATAGTCCGCGGAAGCGAAGGAGGTGACTCCGCCTTCACCGTCCGCCAGATCGTACCAGGTGGGTGAAATAACATTCACCCAGCTCATGTCTTTTGTATCCTCCTCAAGAAGGTCATTGGCCTCTTCATAATAGATGCCGTGCCAGACAAGGTTCAGCCTTCCTTCCATGGAAAGACTTGTGTATTCAGGGCCGCTGTATACAGACTCCCTTGTCTTTTCCTGCACATCCTTCAGCGTCTTTTCCTTCACATAGCCTATCATGCCGTCAGCAGTGCGCACTCTGGCCCATTTGTTTTCCACGGCAAGCACCGTGACCGCATCACCTTTTTTGCCATCGGAAAGAATGGTTCTCTTGATGCCGGCGCCGGTCCGTATCTTCGCATCCTTCTTCAGGAGTGCTTCCGTCACGGTCTGTGACCCCATGGTAATGACCACCCGCTTCGGCTCCTCAAGAAGGTCGTAGGTGAAATCGGATCTTTCCTGCAGAAAATCCAGGTCGACATACAGCTGCTCTTCCACATACCGGACTGCCGGACTCTCTGTTTCCAGTTTCTCACCGTTTCCCGTATAGTCCGTGCTCTCGGGAGTGATCTCATAAAGTGTGTCAGCGGTCGTAAACAGCATCTCCTGAACCGATTCGTCCCAGTAAAACCTGGGATTCAGCAGGTTCTGCACAAGTTCATAGGGGACAAAGAACCTGTCCTCCAGAAGGACAGCTTTTCCCTCATATACCGAATCCTCCAGCACGATGGCTGCTTCATTTTCCGCCGGCGAGCCGAACCAGGCGTCCAGATCCTCGTGTTTCCCGGACGGAAGAAAATGCCATATCAGAAAGATCACACCAGCCACAGCCGCAAGTGCTGCTGCCAGAAGCATCCATTCCCTGATCAGGCCTTTCCTCAGTTTTTTATCTTTCAATGATCTGCCTTTCCTTTTCTGTACACGAACCGCTGTCTGCTTCGGCGGTTCAACAAGTCTGTATTGTGAAACAAGTAAATAAAATACTTAACGTGAATAATGCAAATACCGAGAATATCGTTTCAAGTATACCATTCATCCTGCGTTTCGTCATGATATTCAAAAAGAATCCTTAAAAAATTAAGAAAACCGCCCGTCTTCGCGACGAACGGTTCTTATGCGGTTCTTTTTGCGGCCGCCAGCCGGCGGGCGAACAGAAAAGCCTGCAACATGCTCCAGACTGCCGGGGAAGCTGTCTGGCATCATTTCCCCCCTTTCTGATCGATAAAAAGTACAGATCTTCTGCTGCCTCTCCGGTCTGTCGGTCTTAGCCCTTTTCAGTCATATTCATAAGAAGGCGTATGTGATATATTTTCATGACTGATTTGTGCGTAAAAGGGTTTATGTGATATATTATACATAATTTATGTCGTACTCGCAAGGGCAATTTTCCCCTCTTTACACGGCAGTTAAAATTGATTATAATAAGCCAAATCAAAGACACATAACTTTGCAGCCTCCCCGGTGCAGGCGTATTCTATGAATAAATAAAGAGGTGATTATCTTTGAAAATAGAAAAGATCAATGACCGGCAGATCCGCTGTACGCTCACCAGAGAAGATCTCACAAGCCGGCAGATCAAGCTGAGCGAACTGGCTTACGGCTCTGAGAAGGCGCGGGCCCTGTTCCAGGATATGATGCAGATGGCAGCCCAGAGATGCGGATTTGAGGCCGACAACACGCCTCTGATGATAGAAGCCATTCCCATCTCCATCGATTCCGTGCTTCTGATCGTTACCAAAGTGGAAGATCCGGAAGAGCTGGATACCCGCTTTTCCCGTTTCTCTCCGGACAATTCCGAGAACAGGGATGAATTCTCACCTTCCACTCTTATGGAGCATATCGAAGGAGCGGACGATATTCTGGATCTTATTTCCAGGATCACGGGCGGCAAAATTGCTGCTTCCGGAAATGCATCCAGCGCCAAAAAAGCGGCTGAGGCCGCTGCCGGAAAAACCGTGCAGGAAGCCGACGAAGCCTCCCTGCAGAAGCTTTCAAGGCTCTACCGTTTCTTCTCTCTGAACGAGGTCATCCGCGCGGCGGCTTCGGCAGGAGAACACGAAGGGATCCTGAGCCGGCTCTACAAGAAAGCAGCCGACGGCCAGTACTATCTTCTTGTACAGAAAGGTGACGGCCTTCCGGCCAGGTTCAACTGTGTCTGCAATATTCTTTCCGAGTTTGGCCTTGCCTGCAAATACGAGGAAGGAATGGAAGTGTGGATGGAGGAACATTACGAGACCATTCTCGCTTCTCAGGCTCTGCAGACGCTGCAGCAGTTAAACTGAAATATCCGTCAATTTTCACACCAGATGAAATCAAAAATCCGGCCTGACCCTGGCCGGATTTTTCTTATTCTAATGGTTCACACATCTGTGTCACTATTTTAGTGAAGCCTCACATGACTAAAGTCACGTGCTTCCTACTCCCCGCCTTACGGCGGGTTCCCCTTTAAGAGGTTCGGACTGCCTCTCCACCATACAGCCTGGGCTCAGTATCACGCTGCCGCAGCAGCGAGCACCGCGCTCAGGCTAATCAACGTGGATAAGGTGCAGGTGCTTCTCTTACTGACCGAAGGGACTTTTGCCTCCAGCCGCTGCTTCACCGTTACCGGCAAAGACTTTATGAGCTCCCGGATAAAATATCGGGCGCCGATATTATAGCTCGCGTTCAGGTCACAGTTGTATATCTTCCCTGTACTGAACTCGCAGATACTGTAGTTATTCGCCGTCCTCTCCGACTCCCTGCCGCGCTTTACGCGCCCCGTGCCGTCGAAAGCCAGACGGCTCGTTTTCCATGCGCAGACCGTAGAGATCCGGATCCCCTCACGGTGCGCCTTCTGCTCCACCATCTGCTGGACATACATGACTTTCCAGTGGTGCAGCCGCTGCCTCCCGGAGCCGCGCTTTTTGCCACGTACATCCAGGTGTTCCATGACGATGACGTCCACGTCATACAGCACAGCTGTCTTTACGATAAACTCCGCTGTCTTCACCGCAATGTCGTCGCTGATGCCCTTTGCACGTGCCCAGAGCCGGGGCATACGGTGCGTCCCCTGCCTCTGCGCTTTTTTGATCCTGCCGATGGCCCTGCCCAGACGGTCGTTCTCTGCAGGGAGCTTTAAGAACGTTCTCCCCGCGACCGTGCCGTCCGGTCCCATGACGCAGCAGGTACAGGCGCTGTTGATCCCCAGGTCCACTGCCAGGATCCTCCTGGCGGAAGCTTCTATTTCAGGCAGTTCGACCGTTTCCTCAAAGGCAAAGTCCAGGTACCACAGTTTTCCGCGCTTCTGCAGGGTCGGGACGCACTCCCTGCGGTTTTTACAGTGCCGGAGGATGTAATCCACATCCCCTTTGCGAAGACTGACTTCCAGCCAGTCCCACGTACCTCTGGTAAAGACCTTGATGGATGCCGTATAGGTCCCGGTGCGGACGAACATGTTGTCCCTGTACATGGCAGGATAAACATACCCGGCCGAGGGCGTACCCGGGCACCTGCCCCTGGTCTGAGGATCCGCTTCCTTCCAGTTTTTCAGGTTTGACTTCCAGGAAGAGACCTTTCCGGCCGCTTCCGCGATGGCCGCACGCCTTAAGTAGGATGGGAACTTATAAAAATCCTTCCCGAAATCATAGGGGACGGATGCTCTTCTGGAGGTCTTTATCGTAAAGGCTTCCACAGCATTCACCTTTCCCGTCTGTCCCTTGCATGTGGAAATACTGCCCCATTCCTTCATGCAGACATGGATAAAAAAGTCCACCGCCTTCCGGTAGATGTCCGCTGTAGCGGACACGATCCTGCTGATATCAGCAGACCTGCTGATCCTGACAGAGTATAAAGACATCTGCTTCACAGCGGTTACCTCCTTTCTGCCGTGGATATCATCCGGCGGGATAAACAGTTTGTTCATGGCCTGCGGTAAACAGACGTGGTGCTGTGCCGGTCAGTGGCCTGTGAAGATCTGCAAACTCCAGCTCATTCCCCGCTGTGATCCGCCCCGAGCACTTCCCTGTGGTACCTCTGGAGCCTTTCCAGATCCCTCGGCGGACGTCCCTTCCCGCCCCATGCCTTCTCTTTCTGGCTCTCGATGTACTTCTCCACCTGCTCCCTGCTCCTGTCACTGACAGTCACAGCGCAGTAGGAGGGATTCCACAGATGTCCTCCCCAGAGTTTTTTCTTCAACTCCGGATGGAGCAGGAACAGGCGCCTTGCAAGGCTGCCCTTTATGATCTTCACCATATCGGAGATATAGAACTGTGGTTTTGCGTCGATGAGAACATGGACATGGTCTGGCATGACCTCCATAGCCAGGATACGGAAGCAGTACTCTTCTGCAAGATCCGTCAGAAGTCTCTTACAGTCATCATCCACCCCGGTGGTCAGCACGTTCCGTCTGTACTTCGTGCACCAGACGATATGATACTGGAGTGAATAGACATATCCCCTACCATATGACAACGTATTTTCCTTTATATCATAAATATTTTTTCCCATGGATAAAGTATATCATGTGTAAATATAAAAATCAAGAAAAATCGAACACTAGTTCGTCATAAAAAGTATAACACTTCTGCGAATAACCGATGGACAGTTGAGAGTTGAGTGGAGTGGAGTGGAAAGTAATGAATAGTAATGGTTCTGAAGGTTCTGAAATGAAAACGAAAAAAAGATGGCCGGTTACAGAATAGATCTTTCCCCTTTACGGGAAAACAAATGCCGGCTAACTCATGACTAAAGTCACGAGAATGCGCCGGCTATTTTTCAATGTCTGTTGATCAGCTTCCAAAGCTTCGACTGCGTCAGCCTGCGCATGGTCCCGCTCTGGGCCAGCACGGCGTCCCGCAGCAGTCCTTCCATGGCTTCCCCGCGGCCTTCCACGATCAGC
>CACZSG010000060.1 GCA_902783665.1 uncultured Lachnospiraceae bacterium
CCCACGCCTTCACCGATCTGTCTGAGGAGATCTCTGTCAAAGCTGGCTGCGCTGGCGCTTGCTGCCGGAAAGCAGACAGCCTTGATGCTGTCATTGATTCCCAGATGGTCCGCCTCCGCCGCCTGTTTGCGCAGACCGTGAGGTCCGTCGCTGACCATTGTCTGCGGAATGCCAAGTCTTTCCACTGCCTTTGTATGCCAGAAATCCGCTCCGGACAGCAGGGAAGCCTTTTCTTCAAGTGTCATTTCTGAAACCAGTTTTTCAATGTTCATGTAAGTCTCCTTAGAGTGTTCTGATGATTATTCAACAGTTGAAAGATCCCATGGCTCATGGATCTTGGGCACGTCACTGATCAGCCGCTTGGTGTAGGCCGCCTTCGGCGTCAGGATGACCTCGTCCGCGGAACCATGTTCCACAAATTTGCCGTGCTCCATAATGTAGACCGTATCGGAAATATAGTAGGCAAGTCCGATATCGTGGGTGATGAAAATGACGGTCATTCCGATCTCATCGCGCAGATTCAGCAGCATGTCAAGGATGGTCGCTCTGGAGCAGGCGTCGATCATGGAGGTCGGCTCATCCGCAAGCAGGATCTTCGGCTTCAGCAGGAAGATGCGGGCGATCATCAGCCTCTGCATCTGTCCGCCCGACAGTTCGAACGGATACTTGTTGGTAAGCTCCGCGAACTTCAGGTTTACAAAGCTGCAGGCCTCCGTCATCATTTCCGTCTTCTTCTCCATGGACAGGCTTTTTCCACCGGTCATATTGATACAGTCAAGCAGCACCGTATCAATTTTATTGAACACGTTAAAAGATGAGAAGGGATCCTGGAAGATGGCCTGGATGTTCTTCCAGTACTCTTTCTTCTTTGCTCTGGTAGAAATATCTCTGGGCTGGCCACGGAAGTAGATCTGTCCTTCGCTCGGGGCAAGAAGGCCGAGAAGCATCTTGGACAGGGTCGTCTTTCCGCTTCCGCTCTCGCCGACGATGCTGACCAGCTCGCCTTCGCGGAACTCAAAATCCACATGGTCCACAGCCGTCATCTGTTTTGCGCCAAAGCCGAATACCCTGGTCACCCCTTTGCCGCTCAGGCACAGGGGATTCTTGGAAACATCGCGGCGGCGGTCAAGAGAGACTGTTGTATTCTTTTCCGAATTATCCTTTTCCGGGATTACCTTGGTGTTCTCTTCAGTCTTCACTCTTGTACACCTCCCTCAAATGCTCTACGGAATGGCCGCAGCGGTAGGAACGACCTTCAGCGAAATCCACGATGGGATAGGAATTATACCTGCATGCAGGCATTGCGTACTTGCACCGCTCGGCAAACCTGCAGCCCGCCGGCGGGCGCTTCAGGTTGGGCGGAGTGCCGGGAATGGCCACCAGTTTGTTGCTTCTGGTTCCGTCCTCGGGCACCAGGATGGAATTCATCAGGCCTCTGGAATACGGATGCACCGGATCGAATACCATCTCCTTCGCAGAGCCCCGCTCCACGATCTGTCCGGCATACATGACCATGATATCGTCCGTCACATTGTACAGCAGCGGCAGTTCATGTGTGATGAAGATCATGGATTTGATATACCCTTTGTCCATCATCTCCTTCAGCATTCTGATAACGACCTTCTGGCTGGTAACATCCAGGGCGGAACTGGGTTCATCCGCGATCAGGACCTTCGGGGAAAGGATGGTGGAGATCGCGATGACGACCCTCTGTTTCATGCCGCCGGAAAGCTCCACGGCATGCTTTGCAAGAGCTTCCTTCGGAAGATGAAGCTCCTCGAATCTCTTCTCGGCCATCTCCCGGATTTCCTTTTTATCCCTTTTGGGATCGTGGGCCAGGATCACGTCTTCAATAAACGCGCTGATCTTTCTGGTCGGGTTCAGCGCGTTCATGGCTGCCTGGGGAATGTAAGCCACATCGCTTCCCAGGACCGTCTTGCGCACCGTATCCGGATCCAGACCGGAAATATTCTTTCCGTCAACAATGATATCTCCGCTCATGTAATGCAGCGGCGGGAAATAATATCCCATCAGAGACAGCGCCAGCGTGGATTTTCCGCAGCCGCTCTCTCCGGCAATGCCAAGGCTCTTGCCCTCCTCGATCTTTAAGGAGACATGGTCCACGGCATAGACGTCTTCATGGAATCTTGTCACATATTTGGTCGTCAGCTCTCTGACTTCCAGCATTGTTTTTGCCATGATCGCACCTCCTTAATCTCTCAGTGTCGGGTTGAATACCTGGTCAAGGCCCGTGTTCATCAGGTTCAGCGAGAACGAGATGAGGGTAATGGTCAGGATGACCGGGAAGTAAGCCCACCAGCTTCCGTTCAGGTGTGCCGAGTAAAGCATGGCCCAGTTCATCATCAGGCCCAGGGTGGGAACCTCGGTGGTCTTCGGACCAAGGCCCAGCAGCGACAGCTGCGCTTCGGCAAGGATGCCGCTGGATACCTGCAGGATAAACGCCATCACCACATAGCTGGCAATATAGGGCAGAATATCCGTCAGGAGGATCCTGAACAGGCTGTGTCCGGAAAGACGTGACAGGTTTACATGGTCACGGTTCCTTAAGGAAATGACCTGCGAACGCACGGAACGGGCCGTCCAGGTCCAGCTGGTAAGACCGATGACCAGAGCGACGATGGCCGCGCCTCGCTGTTCCTGTCCAAGGGAATAGGAAATGAGGATCAGCAGCACAAAGCTGGGAATGACCGTGAACAGGTTGGTGATGAACATGATCACATCGTCCACAAAGCCCCCGAGATATCCGGAAAGCAGACCGAATACCAGGCCGATCAGCGTGGCGACCGCACCGGCGATCAGACCGATCATGATGGAGGTCTTGGCAGCGGAGGCCAATTCCTTCAGAACATCACGTCCAAAGTTGTCAGTACCCAGGAGCAGTGTCTTGGTGTTGGCGACATTCTTCACATTGACGTAATCCGTGTCCGTGATC
>CACZSG010000061.1 GCA_902783665.1 uncultured Lachnospiraceae bacterium
AAACGTGCTATAATCCCATTTCAAAGTGAAAAAGCAGAGGTAAGGCACATGAGCAAATACACCCCGACCATCAGAAAACACTTCCCATGTTTCCTGCTGGCCCCCATCCTGATGATCCTGGAGGCGGCAGGAGAATTCATTCTCCCGTATCTGAATGCGAATATCATAGACAAAGGCGCGGCAGCTGGCGATGTGGCATACATTCTGAAGAATGGAGGCCTGATGGCTGCTGTCGCCGTTTTTATGCTTCTGTGCGGCGTCGGAGGCGGCTATTTTGCCGTGAAGGCTTCCAGCTATCTGGGCGCGGATATCCGTGAGAAGACCTTCAGCCGTGTTCAGCAGTTCTCCTTCGCCCAGATCGACCGGTTCTCCACAGGTTCCCTGATCACCCGCATCACCAACGATGTGACACAGATCCAGAATTTCACCCAGGTGCTGCTGCGCGGCTGTTTCCGCAGCCCGGTCATGCTGCTGGGCGCTCTTGGCATGTCCTTTCTGTTAAGCCCGAAACTGGCAGGCGTCATCTGCGTCGTCATTCCGCTTCTGGCCTTTTCCATTTTTTTCCTGATCAGGACGGCATCGCCCAGGTATACGGTGATGCAGCAGCAGCTCGACCGGCTGAACAATCAGATCAACGAGACCATCATCAATGAGAGGGTCATCAAGTCCTTTGTCCGTGAAGAGCATGAAAAGAAACGTTTTGAAGGCGTCAATGAGGATCTTACGGAAAAAAGCATACGGGCCCTGCGCATCATGATCTTTCTGCAGCCCGTGTCCGCGCTGGCCGTCAATATGACGACACTGGCCGTCGTATGGATCGCGGGGAGGGAGATCATGGCCGGCTCGATGACCGTAGGAACCCTGACAGCGTTTATTACCTACCTGACCCAGATCCTGACGGCCTTGAATTTCCTGGCCGGGATTTTCCTGCAGGGGACCAGGGCGGCAGCTTCCGACAGAAGAATCTCCGAAGTGCTGGAGGAGGAGCCGGATATCTGCAGTCCCGCACCGGCGGACCTGAAGGAGCCGGAAGGCGCGGAGATCCGTTTTGAGCATGTTTCCTTCCGGTATGATCCCTCCCGGAAGGACCAGGTGCTGAAGGATGTATCCCTGAATATCAGAGAAGGGGAGTTCGTGAGCATTGTAGGGTCTACGGGGAGCGGAAAGACCACGCTCGTTTCCCTGATCCCGAGACTGTATGACACGACCGGAGGAAGAGTCCTGGTGGGCGGCACGGATGTAAGGGACTGCTCTCTTACGGGCCTCCGGGAGAAAGTGGCCGTTGTGCTTCAGAAGAACACACTTTTTTCGGGAACGATAGAGGAAAATCTCCGCTGGGGCAATGAAGACGCGGACATGCAGGAGATCGTCCGCGCCTGCCGGATCGCCCATGCGGATGAGTTTATCAGCCGGTTTCCGGAAGGGTATCAGACTCAGCTGGAGCAGGGAGGCCAGAATCTGTCCGGCGGCCAGCGGCAGCGGCTCTGCATTGCCAGGGCACTGGTCGGCACGCCGAAGATCCTGATCCTGGATGACTCGACCAGTGCCGTGGACATGGCGACAGACGCCGCCATCCGGAAGGCTTTCCGGCGGGAACTTGATGGTGTGACGAAGATCATCATAGCCCAGCGCATCAGTACGGTCATGGATGCGGACCAGATCATCGTCATGAACGACGGCAGGGTAGAAGACCAGGGAACCCATGAGGAACTGCTGGAAAGATGCGTCACATACCAGGAGATCTATTATTCCCAGAAGGAGAAGGAGGAAGAAGCATCATGAAAGACCTGAATTCTCTTTCAGACCAGATTCCGAAGAAAAGACAGGAACGTCTGCTCGGGATGTACGGAGCTGCCGGCAAAGGGCCGGCAAGAAAAGAACTGCAGGTCGGGCCGGGACCCGGAAAAGGGCGGGGAATGTCCGCTCAGGGAAAACCGGCGGATTCCGCAGGGACCATACTGCGGCTGCTCCGCTATCTGGGCAGGGAAAGGAAATGGCTGGCCCTTGCGCTGGCGGGGACGCTTCTGTTCAACACGGCTTCCCTGGCCGCCTCCTATCTGCTGCGGCCCATTATCAACACCTATATTTTTTATGACGGAAACGAAGCCGCCGTGCCGGCGAGGATCCGGGGGCTTCTCATGGCGCTGATGCTCCTGGGCCTGATCTATCTGCTGTCCATTGCCGGTCAGTGGATGCAGCAGCGCATCATGCTTCAGGTATCGCAGCGGTCCCTGAAGAGACTGCGCAAGGAACTGTTCGATCATCTGCAGGAACTGCCGGTGCGCTATTATGATACACATGCGGCGGGAGACATAATGAGCCGGTTCGCCAATGACGTGGACGCGGTCGGGGAACTGCTGAACACCACTCTGATCCAGATGATCTCCGGAATCCTGACGCTGGCGGGGACAACAGCCCTGATGATTTATACCAACTGGATCCTGGGCCTGATGACGCTGCTGATGATGCCGCTACTGACCCTGGCCTCCCGGATGATCATCAGGGCGGGGAGAAAGGCCTATGCCCGGCAGCAGAGGACGCTTGGGGCTCTGAACGGATATGCCCAGGAAATGATCACCGGACAGAAGGTCGTCAAAGTGTTTAATCATGAGGAAACAGCGCTGTCGGAATTCTCTTTCCTGAACAGGCAGCTGATGGATGCGCAGATCCAGGCAGGGTTCAGGTCGAGCATGATGGGGCCCGTCACGCATCAGCTGTGCAACGTGGGATACGCGCTGGTGGCCTGTGCGGGAGCCGTTCTGGTCGTCAAAAGGGGCTTTGACCTGGGCGGCCTTGCGGTTTCCGTGAATTACACCAGACAGTTCAACCGGCCGATCAACGAGATCTCCATGCAGATGAACAATGTTTTTTCCGCACTGGCCGGTGCGGAACGGGTCTTCGAGATCCTGGACCTGGAGCCGGAAACGGACGGGACGGAGGCAGCCGCGCCGGAAAGCCTGAAAGGCTATGTGGTGGTGGAACATGTGGATTTCGGATATACGCCGGATGTCCAGGTGCTGCATGATGTATCCTTCTATGCAAAACCAGGGCAGAAGATCGCCTTTGTGGGTTCCACGGGGGCCGGAAAGACGACCGTGACGAACCTGCTTTCCAGGTTTTACGACATTCATTCCGGCAGTATCAGCATCGATGGAATACCCATTGAACAGATCCCGCGGAAATTCCTCCGCGAGAATATTGCCATGGTGCTGCAGGATACGCATCTGTTTACCGGCACCGTCCGGGAGAATATCCGGTACGGCATGCTGGATGCCACCGACGAGGAGGTGGAGCAGGCCGCAAGGGTCGCTTCGGCGGACTCCTTCGTCCGGCGGCTTGAAAAAGGGTATGATACGATGCTGGAGCAGGACGGGGCCAATCTCTCGCAGGGGCAGAGACAGCTTCTGAACATTGCCAGGGCGGCGGTTTCACGGGCGCCCATCCTGATTCTTGACGAAGCCACCAGTTCGGTCGACACCAGAACTGAAAGGCATATAGAAGAAGGAATGGATGCCATCATGAAAGACAGGACCACCTTTGTCATTGCCCACAGGCTTTCCACGGTACGGCAGTCCAATGCCATCATGGTGCTGGAGGGGGGAAGGATCGTGGAGAGAGGGAGTCATCGGGAACTCCTTGAGATGGGCGGAAGATATGCCGATCTTTACCACGAGATAGCCCAGCTTGACTAGAAAGCTGCTGACGGACAGTCAAGTCCCGGTTCACATTT
>CACZSG010000062.1 GCA_902783665.1 uncultured Lachnospiraceae bacterium
GCACTGGCCTGCATCCGCGAAATGGCCGGAGAAATTCCCGTTCTGTTTACCTTCCGCACGAAAGAAGAAGGCGGCCTGGCCGGCTGCACCATGAAACAGTATGCAGATATGATCACCGCCGCGGCGGATAGCGGATGGATCGACCTGGCAGATCTGGAATATCACAGGGAAATGGATGTCCTGGCGCCGCTGATCGGAAGGCTGAGGGAACTGAATGTTAAATCAGTGATCTCCTGCCATGATTTTGAAAGAACTGTTTCACAGGAAGAACTGACGGACCTCTATCTGCAGATGCAGAAGATGGGAGGAGATGTGACGAAGCTGGCGGTGATGCCCGGCTGCAGGGAGGATGTGATGACTCTTCTGGAAACAGCCGTGCAAATGGAGGAGTCACTGGCCGACAGGCCTTTCTGCGCCATCTCGATGGGGCGTCTGGGGACCATCAGCCGCATAGCGGCACAGTTTACGGGCTCGGCATTTACCTTTGCCGCAGCGGGCCGCGCGTCCGCGCCCGGACAGGCCGGTGCGGACGACATGAGAACAGCGCTTCGCATGCTGCAGGGATGAGAAAACGGCATCCTTATCCTGACACATACTGGCGGATCTCCTCGTAATAAGGGGAAGGATCTGCCTTCAGGATCCTTTGGATCTCTTCAGCCAGCTGCTGATCGGAAAGATAGGCCATGACCATGGGCGAGAACTGCTTTCCGCTTTTCTTCTGCATGCGGGACAGCGTTCCGGCAGGATCCTCCCCGGGATCCGCCGCCAGATAGGCCGCGCAGGCAGTGATATCCGTCATCTGACGGTAGGGGGACCGGTTGCGGACATACCGAACAGGATACCCGTCGCTGCCGTCGTACCACCGGTGGTGTCCCAGGGCAATGTCCGCAAAGCAGGCTGTTGATGGACGCTCGATCAGATCATTATGACCGGAATCTGTATGAAGGCAGTACATGCGGTACTCATTTTCAAACAGGTTCCGTGTCAGCATGGTGCGGCTGATATTCATCTTCAGCAGCCCGAAATCAAAATACAGACCACAGTCCTGGGCATATGCCATCAGGGCTTTTTCTTTTTCTGCCGGATCGCCGATGGCGGCCAGAAACGGAATATCGTCAAAAAAGTCCGGTTCTTTCTGATAAATGGCGGCACAGATGCAGCGGATGACGGCTCCTGTTCGGCAGAAACGGATATAATCCTCTCCGCCGAACCGGGCGAGAAGCTGCCGGGTGATCTCCTTGTAGGAAGGTACCCCCTCGACCTCATAATAATCGGTGATGACCGCCCGTATGACATAGAAGAAGTAATCGTCCATGGCATCCGGCGGACAGGTAAGCAGGACGCGGATCATTTTCCGGTATGCTTCATTCAGAAAGCGGATGCTGTCAGTATTCTCGAGAAGCCTGGGGTGTTCTTTCAGAAGACGCCCGTAATAGACCGGCAGCTGAACGTTGGCGTAAAGGCCCGACATGTCAAACTGATCCGGAGGCGTTTTGCTGACCAGGTGTTCAATGCGTGAAAGGGTCACCTCGGCACTCACATACCCGCAGTTGTATTCCATCTCATAGAAGGGCCAGATCCAGCGAACGCTCGGATTCTCGCTCTGTTCCTCGGGTTTGAAGATCTCATAACAGGAGTCCAGCACAGCGGCCAGTTCGGCGGTGGTCATTGTCCCGCTGGAGAGTTCCTCCCGGTTTGCGCTCATCTGCTGATGCGTTTTTCTTACGAAGGCGTCCCAGGGCAGGTTCGGCGCCTGCTGACGGTAGTGCGGATCCTGGGCTACCTGAAGTGTTTTTGCGCTGGCTGCGATCCGCCGGCTGGTGTTCCTGGTGCACAGGGCCACATTGGCCATGGCGCGTATGATATATCCCTTGGTATCTTCATTCTCCAGCTGGTCAAAATAATGAAGATAGGAGCCCGCCTCGGTAAAGACCATCTCGTTCTGGAATTCAAAAGCGGCGGCCTCAGGGACATCGATCCCGTTTAAATAACGGCGCAGATAGTAATACCCCATGCCTAGCTTGTACAGCTCGCGGATGACGGCGTCGGTGTCCTTTCTTACGCGGGCGACGGAAAGCAGGGCGTCGTGGATGACCACATAGACACCGGGATCCAGATTGGTCTTCCAGTCCAGAAGCTCGTCGGCAAAGGCAACCAGGGCATCCACAGAGGTGCTGTCCAGGCTGTGAAGCTCATCAAGAGCGGGGAAAAGATACCGGTTCAGAAGAGAGATGTTTTCTTTTCGAAGGAGGACGCACTGTTCGCGGGCCTTCTGCCTGTCTGCGGCCCAGGTTTCCGGGGCAGATCCTTCGGAAGCAAAGAAGTTGGACAGCCGGGAAATACTGCGCGTATTTTCAATATAGGTCTTCTGCCAGTTTTCCATGTGAGATGTCCTCCTTTCTGCATTCCGCAAAGTTTATGGTTGTATGAAAAATGGCTGTGGGTACCGGTCGGGCGGTATTCCGGCCCTCCGGTATTCAAAGCACCTGACGGAGCATCTGCATCAGCGCGTTGATATCCACGGGCTTTGCCAGATGGCCGTTCATCCCGGCCTCCCGGGACTTGGCGATATCTTCGGCAAAGGTATTTGCCGTCATAGCGTAAACAGGTACCGTTCCGGCATCTGCCCGGCTTAAGGCCCGGATCCGGCGGACCGCTTCGTACCCGTTCATGACGGGCATCTGAACATCCATCAGGATCAGGCTGTAATACCCTTCGGGAGAACTCTCGAACATGGAGAGAGCGATCTGGCCGTTTTCCGCTGTCTGTATCTCGGCCTTTGTAAGGCTCAGGATCTCTTTTGCGATCTCCTGGTTGATCAGATTGTCCTCCACCAGGAGGATGCGTTTTCCGGTCAGGTCCGGCGCCGCGAAGGAGGAGCTGCCGCTTTCGCCTTCTGAGAGTGCGGCATTCAGTCCGCCGATCAGAGACTTCCGGAAGACCGGGACCGGAATGAAGTAACGGATTCCCGCACGGGTCGCCTGATACTGGATCTCGCTCCAGTTCTGGTCACTGACCAGGATGATGCAGAGCTGCGGGCGTGATTTATTCAGGTAGGCAGCGATGTCATAGATGCTTCCGCTGTTTTCCTGCTTTCGTCCGATCACCACGGCATGATAGGGAGTCTGCCGGAATTCCGCGTCGGTCAGGGCCGAGACGGCAGCCGAGGCGGAAGGAACAATGGTATGCGGGATCTGAAACTCTTTAAGATATCCGTCAAGAACATGGGCCATATCCTCATCAGACTCGATGATCAGCAGACGTTTGTCTTTCAGCGCCGCGGCCGCAGGCTGGACGGATTCTTCCATAAAGTGGAGAGGAATGTTGATAGAAACAGAGGTTCCCGCGCCGGGACTGCTCTTGACCGAGACGGTGCCGTTCATCGCCTCGACGATCTTTCTGACGATGCTCATTCCCAGCCCCGTTCCTTCAATTTTCGTGACAGTCGAAGACCCTGCACGCTCGAAGGGCTCGAAGATCCGCTGCAGGAATTCCTCGCTCATCCCGATCCCGTTATCCGTGCACCTGAAGAAAAGATGGCAGAGATCCTCTTTCTTTTCTTCCTGGACGGACACCTCGATCCGGCCCCCGTCCGGCGTGTATTTTACGGCATTATTAATGATGTTCACATAGATCTGGCGGAGCCTCAGTGCATCCCCGCGGAAGTATTCACAGGGAATCTCCCCGGTCTCCAGATGAAAAGAATGTCCTTTCTGGTCTATCTGCGGCTGGACGATGGTCATGACATCGTGCAGCAGGTCGCTTAAGGAGAAGCGTTCATCGGCCAGCTGCATCCTGCCGGAATCGATCCTGGACATATCCAGCACTTCGTTGATGAGGTTCAGAAGGTGGCCGCTGGCTGTTTCGATCTTTTCCAGAGCGTCCGCGACCCTGGCCTTTTCATCAATGTGTTTCTTGGCCAGGGCAGTCATTCCGACAATGGCGTTCATGGGCGTCCGGATGTCGTGGGACATGTTGCTGAGAAAGGTTTCCTTGGCCATATTGGAAGCTTTCGCCTCCTCAAGACGCAGGTTCAGACTTCTGATCTCTTCGCGCAGCAGGTCTGACTCCTGTGCGGAATCCGTCGGCGCATAAGAGGTTTCCTCCCCTCCCAGAAGATGCATGGGGGATACTCCGAGAACTTCGCATATAGACAGAATTTTATCTGCGGAAGGATTTGTCTGTTTGCGCTTCCAGTCGCTGATCGTCCGGGTCGAGATACCGGTCCTTTTTGAAAGCTCCGACTGGGAGATGTTTTTTTCCTGCATAAGACTGAAGATACGGCTGCTGATCGTCATGGCTCCTCCTGAACTGAATCATCTGTGTTTCCGTATATACGGATGATACCACAAACGGGAGGCAAAAACAAGAGCAGACCCAGGCAGATCATGCCTGTTAATTATCCCGGATCAAATTGCTTTTGCCGGGGGAAGGCGGTATACTCAAAGAAAGATGGTACATCCTCTGCAGCAGGCAGAGCAGAAGTGAAATGCCGGAAAGGTCTATGTTGTTACACTGGATGAAAGACCTGATTTTGAACGCTTCTTCCGCTGTATGATGGCCGCAAAGGATGGCCCGGACGCCAGGGTGCCGGCGACCACCGGAGCGGTTACTGTTACAGCTTTCAACTGGTCCAAGATCCGGGAACATCAGAAACAGTTTATGGAGGAGCAGAGAAGGGCAGGCATCGCCGACCCGGACTGGTCCTCGGAATTTAAGCGGTTTATTTCCGTAAAGGAAAACTATCAGGATCTGCTGGTGGTACTTTCCCGCGGGCCATACAGCGGAATCAGCGCAGCCCGGGCAGGCCAGCCGGAGGAGACCTGGCTGGAGACTTCCCATGTGATCCGGAAATACCATGAGCTGACCCATGTGATCTGCCGCAGGCTGTACCCGGACGACATCAAGGCTGTGCGGGATGAACTGGCGGTAGATACGGTAGGAATCTTCGCAGCTTTCGGACGGTTCGACATAGAGCTGGAAAAAACGTTCCTTGGTATTACAGGGGAGCGCTACACCGGAGGCAGGCTGGAGAATTACACGGATGATGCAGAAGGCGTGACCGAGTCTGTCTGCCGAAAGCTGGAACAATATGCGGAGCTGACTGAAGCATATTCAGGAACAGATCCGTTCGGGCTGATTCCTGGCCTGATGGAAAAACGATAGAATGAGTCGGGTTATCAGGCAATAAACTATGTACCTGAATCCGTGAAGTTCATGCGGCTTTGTCCCTGTTGATATTGATGTCACTCCCTGTGACAATTCCAAGACCAGCATAGTAAAAGAAGAAATGTGTCTGTTTGCAGAGATGGCATGACTTTGAATTGGTACAGTTGTGGCACAGTAGAGGCTGCTAACCTTCGCAAACCCGCTGAATATGGGCTACTTTTCGTCGACGACCTGGAATATGTAAAACTTTAAGTAATAGGAAGCCTCATCCGCCCAGAGGATGGGGTGATCACACGCCTGTGTCCGGAATTCAACCTGACGCAGGCGTTTGTGCGCTCCGCGGGCAGCTTCATGGATGGTCTTGGAGAAGGTCTCCGGGTCCATGAAGTGGGAACAGGAACAGGTAGCAAGATAGCCCCCGTTTTTCACCAGCCGGAGCCCACGGGTATTGATCTCCCGGTATCCTTTCACGGCATTTTTGATACTGTTTCTGGATTTTGTAAAGGCAGGGGGATCAAGGACCACCACGTCATACTGTTTTCCCTGAGAGATGAGGGAGGGGAGCAGTTCAAATACATCGTGGCATTCAAAGCGGACCCGGTCCTGCAGGCCGTTTAAGGCGGCATTCTCCGTTGCCTGTTTCACGGCCGTCATAGAAGCATCCACACCAAGAACGGATGACGCGCCGGCCAGACCGGCGTTTAAGGCAAAGGAGCCGGTGTGAGTAAAGCAATCCAGCACTTCTTTTCCTGCACATAGTTTTCCCAGTGCGCGGCGGTTATATTTCTGATCCAGAAAGAATCCGGTTTTCTGTCCGTCTTCCACATTGACAATGTAATGTACCCCATTTTCTACGATCTCTACCCGGGGATCAAAAGGATCGCTGAGGTATCCTTTAAAACGTTCCATTCCTTCCTGCAGGCGCACTTTGGCGTCGCTGCGCTCATAAATTCCGCGAACGGGATATCCATCCGAAGCCAGGATGGAGGAAAGCTCCTCCAGAATGACCGGTTTGAGCCTGTCGATACCCAGTGCCAGACTCTCCACCACCAGAACGTCGGCAAATTTGTCGATGACGATTCCGGGCAGAAAATCCGCTTCTCCGAAGACAATACGGCAGCAGTTCAGATCTGCCTGCTCCATCACCGTTTTGCGGTAGTTCCAGGCCTGCAGCAGACGCTCGTTCAGGAATTCCCTGGTGATCATATTCTCTTTTTTTCTTGCCAGGATCCGGACCGTGATCGTTGAATTGGTATTTATAAAACCGTATCCTAAAAAGTATCCGTCGAAGTCTTCTATATTGACAATGTCCCCGTTTTCAAAGGTTCCGGATATGGTGTCGATCTCATTGTCATAGATCCACATTCCGCCGCCTTTTAAAGAACGGCCTGTTCCTTTTTTTATTCTGACAGTAGCCTGATACATGTTATTTTCCTTCCCTGATTGGATTTGCGGGGCACGATGTGTTTTGAAAAGAAGCCGGACGCCGGTGCCTTCGCAGAATCAGTGTAACCTGAATTGGTCCGTCAGGCAAGAGATTTAAAATAAGCTTTGTTTCCGTAGTCCGGGAGAGGGAGAGAACTTGAGGAACACAGGGAGAGGACTTTGGGGAACTACGCAATTGAAAAACAGTCATGATTGTGTTACTATACTAAATGGCATGGTATGCCATAAAAGCGGAATTCCGGCCTGACAGGGCTGTTCCGTAAAGACAGAAACCGGAGTGAGGAGCATGCAGAAAAAAATAGCAAGAAACGATCCGTGCTGGTGCGGAAGCGGAAGAAAGTACAAAGTATGCCATGAGGCATTTGACGAAAAGATCCACCGTTTTTCTCTGGAAGGTCATATTGTACCGACCAGGGATCTCATCAAGACGCCGGCGCAGATTGAAAAGATCAAAGAGAGCTGTAAGATCAATATTGCGGTTCTTGACTATATCGAAGCCCATATTCATGAGGGGATGAATACAGGCGAGATCGATCGCATCGTCTATGATATGACAACACAGATGGGCGGAATTCCGGCTCCGCTGAATTACGAGGGTTATCCCTACAGTGTATGCACCTCCGTCAACAACCAGGTGTGCCATGGCTTTCCTTCCCCGGACGTGATACTGAAAGACGGGGACATTGTGAACGTGGACTGTTCCACGATCCTGAACGGTTACTTTTCAGATTCTTCCCGCATGTTCTGCATCGGGAATGTGAGCGAGGAAAAGAAAAGGCTGGTGGATGTGACCAGGGAAAGCGTCTATAAAGGCCTGGAACAGGTGAAGCCCTGGGGTTTCCTGGGCGATATGGGCCAGGCAGTGCATGACCACTGTGCCGCTGCAGGCTATACGGTGGTCCGGGAGATCGGCGGTCACGGCGTGGGACTTGAATTCCATGAGGAGCCCTGGGTAGGGTATAACTCCAGAAAAGGCGAAGAGATGCTGCTGGTCCCGGGAATGATCTTTACCATCGAACCGATGGTGAACATGGGAAAACCGGATATATTCATTGACTCTTCCAACAACTGGGAGGTTTATACCGAAGACGGTCTGCCCTCAGCCCAGTGGGAGATCATGGTACTTGTAACAGAGACAGGGCACGAGGTGCTCTGCTGGTGACAGATACGGGGGTGAAGCTATGAAATGCCCATATTGCGGTCTGGACAACACCCGTGTGGTGGATTCAAGACCTGCCGATGACAACAGTGTGATCCGGCGCCGCAGGCAGTGCGACGAATGCGGCAGGCGCTTTACGACTTTTGAGCGGGCGGAGCGCAACACCATGCTTGTCATCAAGAAAGACCAGACCAGGGAGGAGTTCGACCGGTCCAAGATCGAGGGAGGCATCATGCGTGCCTGCTACAAGCGCCCCATCCCTGAAAGCCGGATCCGGGAACTCATCGATACCATCGAACTGGATGTCTACAACCGGGAAGAGCGGGAGATCGCCAGCAAGACCATCGGTGAGATCGTGATGGACCGTCTGAAGAATTTCGACGCGGTGGCCTATGTGCGTTTTGCCTCGGTCTACCGTGAATTCAAAGATGTTGAAACATTTATGGATGAGCTGAAGAAAATACTGGAGCCCTGAAGTGAAGAACAGAATCGATCAGCTGTTAAAAGGACAGTTTGAATACCAGAAAGAAAAACTGAATATGGTTCCGGAAAGACTGAAACTGAAAGTAAAGCCGGGGCAGATGTACAGAGGAAGCTTCCGGCTTTTTTCTGATTCCGGAGAGCGGTTCAGGGGGATCATCTACTCATCAAGCCTGCGGGTGATCTGCGAGCCGTCCGAATTCTCCGCGGCGGACAATTCCATCAGCTTTCTGGCGGATGCCAGACAGCTGGAGGAGGGACAGACGATCACGGGCGCGTTTACCGTCTGCTGTGAGTTGGGGGAATATCAGCTGCCCTATGAGATCGTGACGGAGGAATCGGATAAGGCCCGCAGTGAGGAGGTCACGCTGGACCGTCTGACAGAGACGGCGAAGGCGGATTTCCAGAGCGCGTACCGCCTGTTTCTTTCCGAAGGATTTTCCCAGTGGATCGACAGAAACCGGCCGGACCTTTCCGGCATGTATCATGCCTTTTTCCTTGGCTCTGTCAGCTATGAGAGCCTGGAGGAGTTCCTGCTGTTCGCGGAAAAAAAGGAACCGGTCCGGATCCATGTGGAGGATTCTCCCGTATGGTTCGACTCTCTGAAGGAGCCGGTCCGTGCCGAGTTTTCCATCACAAGGGAGGGCTGGGGCTTCCAGAAACTGCGGATCACTTCCGACGCGCCGTTCGTCAGACCGGAGAAGGAAGAAGTGACTACGGAGGAATTTGCGGGCAGCCGCCTGCTTTCCGGATATATCGTGGATACCAGGCTGATGCATCCGGGGCTTAATTACTGCCGGATCAGCATCGAATCCCCGAATATGAAATCGGAGATTGAGGTGACCGCGCGGCTGGTTTCCGAAACGGAAGCCGGTTCCGGGATGAGAAACCCCGAAAAACACAGGATCAGCCTGGAAAACTGCTATGTCCGGTTCCGGCTGGGGCTTCTGCCGCGCAGGGAGTGGATCGAACAGTCCATGCAGATCCTGTCCGCCTACAGACAGGACGGCGGCCAGGACGTGTTCGCCGAACTGCTTGAGATCCAGATGCTTTACGCGGACCAGAAACGGCAGATGGCTCTGAATCTGCTGCAGGCCCTTTCGGAACAGCAGGAGAGGCTTTCGCAGCCCGGACAGTATGCTTTCTATCTTTACCTCACCACATTCTATAATCAGGAAGAAGGATATGTGGACCAGGTGGAGGCAGGCATCCGGGAACTATATGAGAAAGAACCGGAGAACTGGATCCTTCTGTGGATCTTGCTGTATCTGAACAATAATTATCTGCACAGCGGAACGGCCCGGTATCAGGCGGTCTCAGAACAGTTTGACCGGGGCTGCCGCAGCAGGCTGCTTTACCTGGAAGCCTGGCAGGCACTCAGGGATGATCCTTTCCTGCTGAAATCTCTGGGGGAATTTGAACTTCATCTGCTGAAAATGGCTGCGGATGAGGGCGCGCTCACACCTGGCGTAGTCCGCCAGACGGCCGTGCTGGCTCTTCACGAGGAGGGCTTCAGGGCTCCGGTATTCAGGCTTTTGGAAGCCTGCTACCAGGCGGATCCCACGGACGAGATGGTACGCACCGTCTGCACCTACCTGATCAAGGCAAAATGCCAGGATAAAAAATATTTTCCGTGGTTCGAGAAAGGGGTTGCCTCTTCTCTTCGCATCACCGGCCTGTACGAGTATTATCTGGCGACCACGGACATTACTGAAATCTCAGAACTTCCGCAGATCATACGGATGTATCTGATCTATGACAATTCCCTGGATTACCGCAGGAAAGCCTGCTTTTTCAAAAGTGTGCTCGCAGGCAGGGAGCAGTCTCTGCAGACCTTCGGAACCTATCAGCAGGCCATCCAGAGGTTTGTGCGCGACCAGCTGGAACAGGGGCATTTTACGGATGAGCTGGGAGAGCTTTACCAGGCCTTTATTCGCCGGGACATGCTGAACCGCCCGATGCAGGAACATCTGGTACGGTTTCTTTTCTCCATCAGGATCCGTGAGATCCATTCCCAGATGCACACGGTCGTGGTGGATTCTGCCTGCCTGAAGCACCAGGTCCGCTATCCGGTCACGGACAAGGAGGCGGTGGTGGCTGTTTATGACAGGGAATCCAGGATACTGCTGGAGGATGAATTCGGCGGAATGCATCCGGTGGATGTCAGGGCAAAGACGGAACAGATCTACGAAAACGAGCGCCAGCTGAAATGGTGCATGAAGGACCGGCCGGATCTGCCCGGACTGCAGCTGTATCTGGCCAGCGAAGCACTGCGCAGCGAGGACCCGGATGAGGCTTCGCTTTCCTGCATGCTGCAGGCCATCTCGAACCGGGATTATACGGATTCGTTCCGTGACGCTCTGAAGAAGAAGATCCTTGCCTACTATCTGAAACACCCCAGGTCGGGATCGGTCCGCGATTTTCTGGATTCCATAGACCTTCCGGAATTTGCCGCCGCGGACAAAACGGCACTTATCACCCTGCTGGCGGAAGAGGGCATGTGTGAAGAGGCCTTTGACCTTCTGGAACATTTCGGGGGAGAAGAGATCCCGCTGCTTCAGCTGGTGAGGATCTGCAGCAGAATGGTGCTCGCCTATGAATTCGGAGAGAACCGGACCCTGCTGTCCCTCTGCCATACCTGCTTTGCCAGCGGAAAATATGATGACAAGCTGCTCCGCTATCTGCTGCTCTATTACGAAGGCCCCGTCAGGGACATGATGATGATCTGGAGTGCCGGTGTTGAGTTTGAACTGGACACCCTGCAGATCGAGGAAAAGATCCTGACGCTTGTTCTGTTTACCGGAGCGCAGACAGAAGGCAGTGAGCCTGTCTTTGAATCTTACAGAAAGAAGATCGGTCAGAAAAAACTGTGCCTTGCCTATGCGGATCTGAAAGCCTATGAGTTCTTTGTCAAAGGACTTCCGGTGGCAAAATCCGTGTTCCAGTTCATCGAGCAGGATTACCTGAAACTGAAGGCGGCAGGGCATCTGGATTATCAGCCGGATATCTGCAGACTCGCGCTTCTGCAGCATTACGCCTATCTGCCGTCTCTGTCCAGGACTCAGCGGCAGGTCGTGGCCGACTTGCTGAAGACATATAATGCCCGGGGGCTTCGATATGCCTTCTGGAAACGGTTCGACAAAGAACTGCTGGCACCGTATCAGCTGGAAGGAACGGTCTTCGTTGAGTACGCGGCCGACCCGGATGCGGAAGTGTCCGTTACCTGGGACATTGACGGGGGAGAATCCCGGACCGAACCTGTCACCACCCAGTTCGAGGGGATATTCGTGCGGGAATTTCTTCTGTTTGAAGGCGAGGAACTGAACTGTACGATCTGCGAGAAAACAAACGGGGAAGAAAAAAGATCCGGACCGCTGCACCTGAGAGCCGACGCGATAACGGATGCGCAGGAAGGCAGATATGCGCTGCTTTCCAGACTGCAGCATGCCGTGGATGCAGACAGGAAAGCGGAAGAGCAGGAACTGCTGGAAACACTTCTGATGCAGGAAAAACTGTCCGGGGAAGTATTTACACTGATATAAAGTTTACGCTGATATAATGTTTACTCTGATATAAGAAGAGGATGACGGATGCAGACTTCAAATGATCTGATCCTGGGGATCGACCTGCAGGAGGATTACACTCAGCTTACATATTACCATGCATCGGTAAAAGAACCCGTTACGCTGGGACTTGCGCCGGGCAGAGGAAAACTGCCGGGGGCACTCTACGTCGACGGGAACAGGAAGTGGGGATTCTGGGACAAAGAGCAGACAGCTGCTGCCGGAGAGGTCCAGGTCATCGACCATATCTATGCGAAGGTGGACCGGCAGGAAAAGATAACGGCCGCCGGCCGGGAGTGGTCGGCGGAAGAACTGCTGGAACAGTATCTGAGACAGTGCATCGAGCTGGTCCGCATGTTCCGGAAAGAAGGAAGCAGTCTCTATGTGATGGTCACGGTCCCGGCACTCACCGGTGTCTGGAGCGGATGCATCGTCTCCGCGCTGGAGAAGATCGGACTGCCCAGAAAGAATATCTACATGCAGGATCATCTGACTTCCTTCTATTATTATGCCGTGAATCAGAAGAAAAACACCTGGACCCAGGATGCGGCGCTGATCGAATACGAGAAAGGCGAAATACGCGGCTATATTCTCCATATTGACTCTGCCTCAAGACCGCGTCTTGCGACAGTGGAGAAGGTCTCCGCGCAGAAGCTGACGGAAGAGATGCGGGAAGGACGGCCCCAGGATGCCTGGGACAAGGAGAAGGACAGGCTGTTCTTCGAATTCCTGAAGCGCGTCTTTGAACACAGGAACGTCTCTGTCAGCTATCTGACCGGTGATTTCTTCAGCAAAGAATGGGCGGAACGGTCCATACAGTATCTTTGCTATAAGAGGCAGGCCTTTCAGGGGCAGAACCTGTATTCCAAGGGAGCATGCTATGCAGCCATCGAGCGGACCGGACTGATCCCGGACAGAGGGATCCTGTTCTGCGGGAACGACGTGGTGCGTTCCAACCTGGGGATGGAGGTGCGCATCAGGGGCAAAAAGCAGTATTATCCCCTTGTAAATGCCGGGATCAACTGGTATGAAGCATATCATGTGTGCGAGCTGATCCCCGACGGAACCAGCAACCTGTGTCTGGTTTCAAAACCGGTGGGAGAGGGAGAGCCAGTGACCCACCTTCTTCGTCTTGACGGGCTGAAAAACAGGCCGAACCGGACGCTGAGGCTGCGCCTGACGATTTACTTTACCGGGGCCGGCTGCTGCCGGATCGAGGCCGAGGACCTGGGATTCGGGCAGATCGTTCCTTCCTCCGGAAAGACCTGGGTCAGAAACATACAGATTGCATGACAGGAGAGCAGAGAATGGCTTACGATCTGTGTCTGGTCAGAACGGCGGTACACCCCTTTGAGGTGAAGCCGGTCTGTACAGAGGTTTATACAATAGAAGAGCTGTGCTATATATTTTACCATAATCCGGACCTTGCGGATGATACGGTGATGGGCGCCCCGCTGTGCGACTGGGTGAAACAGGAGCTGGGGCTGGAGCGGCTTTCCGCTTCCCTTCGCTCGCAGATCATGAGGAATGATTCTGCCGGCAGCATCATTCTCTCCATCTTCCGCGAAGTAGGTTATCTTTCCGGCGATGAACTCAGAAGCTTTTCCGAATTGCTGAACAGGCTGGATGCGCAGCCGCAGGCGGTAAAAAGGAAGCGGTACGGGGACGCACTGGCAAGAAACAGAATGTACGCGAAGGCGGCCAGGGTGTATATGGAACTTCTGGACGATCAGGAGAACAAATCGCTGGGTGCCCAGTTCTACGCGGATGTACGCAACAATCTGGGCAGTGTGTACGCGGCACAGTTCCGCTACCGGGAAGCCGCCGGTTTTTATTATCAGGCGTGGAAGACAGGGAAAAAGAGGGACTGCCTCAGACGATATCTCAGCACGCTGCCTCTTTTCCTTTCGGATGAAGCCTACCAGGAAAAACTGAAGGAAGAGGGGATAGACACGGAATTCGCAAGGTCTGTCCAGGAACGGAACGCACAGATATGCAGGAAAGCCGGGGCGTCAGCCGAAGCGGAGCGGATCCTGCAGAGCGGCCTGCCGGATTATCTGAAAAAACAGAGAGATCTCTGGAGAAAAAGCATGGCAGGTTGAAACTGCTTGCGTTTGATGGAAAAATCCGCTATACTGAGTGTCGCGTCAATTGCCTGGAGTTTTGCATGAATAAGATTCGGAGGATCGCAGATGAGTACAGACAATTATACCAGCCCGCTTTCTCAGCGGTACGCCAGCAGAGAGATGCAGTATCTTTTCTCCCAGGACATGAAATTCCGCACCTGGAGAAAGCTGTGGATCGCCCTTGCCGAGACGGAAAAGGAACTCGGCCTTGCTATTACGCAGGAACAGATCGACGAGCTGAAAGCACATCAGGACGATATCAATTACGAAGTCGCGGCTGAGCGCGAAAAACTGGTCCGTCATGATGTCATGTCACATGTCTATGCTTACGGGCAGCAGTGTCCGAAAGCCAAACCGATCATCCATCTGGGTGCCACCTCCTGTTACGTGGGGGACAACACGGATGTGATCATCATGAACGAAGCACTTCTGCTGGTCCGGAAAAAGCTGATCAACGTGATCGCCCAGCTTTCCGATTTCGCTATGAAATACAAGGACCTGCCGACACTGGCATTTACTCATTTCCAGCCTGCGCAGCCGACCACCGTCGGTAAGAGGGCTACCCTCTGGGCCTGGGAATTTCTGATGGATCTTGAAGATCTGGACTACGCCAGATCCACACTGCTGCTGCTGGGATCCAAAGGGACCACCGGAACCCAGGCCAGTTTCCTGGAACTGTTCGACGGGGACCAGGAAAAGATCGACCGGATCGATCCGATGATCGCCGAAAAGATGGGATTCCCGGGATGCGTTCCCGTTTCCGGACAGACCTATTCCAGAAAGACAGATACCCGTGTGATGCACGTGCTTGCCCAGATTGCCGCCAGCGCGCACAAGATGTCCAACGACATCCGTCTGCTGCAGCATCTGAAGGAAGTGGAGGAGCCTTTTGAGAAAAACCAGATCGGTTCTTCCGCCATGGCTTACAAGCGCAATCCCATGCGCAGCGAGCGGATCGCCTCGCTTTCCAGATATGTTATCTGCGATGCGCTGAACCCTGCCATCACTTCCGCCTGCCAGTGGTTTGAGCGGACCCTGGATGACTCGGCCAACAAGAGGATCGCGGTGGCCGAAGGCTTCCTTGCCGTCGACGGCATTCTGGACCTGTGCCTTAACGTGACAGACGGCCTGAAGGTCTATCCGAAGGTGATCGAGAAGCACCTTCTGGCGGAACTTCCCTTCATGGCAACGGAGAACATCATGATGGATGCGGTGAAAGCAGGCGGCGACCGCCAGGAACTGCATGAGAAGATCCGTACCCTTTCCATGGAAGCCGGAAAGAATGTGAAAGAAGAAGGAAAAGAGAACAACCTGCTCGAGCTGATCGCGGCAGACCCGTCCTTCCACCTCACGCTCGAAGAACTGCGCGCATCCATGGATCCGTCCAGATATACGGGAAGAAGTGCCCAGCAGGTGGAACGCTTCGTGCGGGAGACAGTCTCACCCGTGCTTGAGGCCAATAAAGAGCTTCTGGGAATCCGGGCCGAGATCAACGTGTAAAGCCGCCGGCTGTTACAGACCGGAAAAGACTGAATAAGCAAGCAACCTTAAAGGATACATATATTGACAGGAGGTAGATCCTATGGTACAGGCTGTTGTCGGTGCAAACTGGGGAGATGAAGGTAAAGGGAAGATTACGGATATGCTGGCCGAAAAGGCAGATATCATCGTACGTTTCCAGGGAGGCGCGAACGCAGGGCATACCATCGTGAACGATTACGGCAAATTTGCGCTGCACACCCTTCCGTCCGGTGTGTTTTACGGTCACACCACCAGTGTGATCGGAAACGGAGTGGCGCTGAACATTCCGATTCTGTTCGGCGAGATCCGTTCCATCGTGGACCGCGGCGTACCGATGCCGAAGATCCTTGTGTCTGACCGTGCCCAGATGGTCATGTCCTATCACATCCTGTTTGACCAGTATGAAGAAGAGAGGCTGGCAGGAAAGTCCTTCGGCTCCACCAAATCCGGTATCGCGCCGTTCTATTCGGACAAATATGCGAAGATCGGTTTCCAGGTCAGTGAGCTGTTTGACGAGGACACACTGAAAGAGAAGGTGGAGCGTGTCTGCACCATCAAAAACGTGACGCTGGAGCATCTTTATCACAAACCCGCCCTTGATCCGGCGAAGATCCTTGAAGAACTTCACGGCTACCGCGACATGGTGGCACCTTATGTATGCGATACATCCGCTTTCCTGTACCAGGCGATCAAAGACGGGAAGAACATTCTGCTGGAGGGCCAGCTGGGGTCCCTGAAGGATCCGGACCACGGAATCTATCCGATGGTCACTTCTTCCTCCACGCTTGCAGCCTTCGGCGCCATCGGCGCAGGAATTCCGCCCTACGAGATCAAGCGGATCGTCACAGTGTGCAAAGCCTACTCCAGTGCGGTCGGCGCAGGCGCCTTTGTCAGCGAGATCTTCGGAGATGAGGCGGATGAGCTTCGCCGCAGAGGCGGAGACGGCGGGGAATTCGGAGCGACGACCGGCCGTCCCAGAAGAATGGGCTGGTTCGACTGTGTGGCTTCCCGCTACGGGTGCCGCATCCAGGGAACAACAGATGTAGCCTTTACCGTGCTTGATGTGCTGGGATATCTGGACGAGATCACGGTATGTGTCGGCTACGAGATAGACGGTGAAGTGACCACAGACTTCCCGACCACCGCAAAGCTTGAAAAGGCCAAACCGGTGCTTGAGGTGCTGCCCGGCTGGAAATGCGATATCCGGGGTATCAAGAAATATGAGGACCTGCCGGAGAACTGCAGAAACTATGTGGAATTCATAGAGAAGAAGATCGGCTTCCCGATCACGATGGTCTCCAACGGCCCGGGAAGACACGACATTATCTATCGCTGAAAAAGAACTGTGAAAAAGAACTAAAAAAACAGGTACCCGGACACAAAGGTGTCCGGGTACCTGTTTTTTATATGCTTGGGAAGTGTCCGGACAGCTGTTTTTGCGCCCGGAAAGATGTCTGCTGTTCTTTATCTGCTTTGTGCGGTAACCGGAATCATTGATCGGAATCTTTCTCGGAAACTTCATTTCCGTTTTCGGAAGAATCGCTGCTGTCTTCAGAGGAGACACCTCTGCCTGACAGGACCCTGGAGACCAGCATCATCCCGTAGATCAGGCCGGGGATGATCACGGTACACGCAAAGGAAGCCATCAGAAGCCCGACCGTGTCTTTGCTGCCGGTAAGTCCCAGGATCAGCGTGACCAGATACATTCCGACAAGGATCACGATACCTAGAAAGGCAAGTGCGCGCTGCAGTTTCGTATATTTCATAATAACCTCCTGGTGGATAAAGCCGAATTTTTCCTAATTGTACCATGAAAGGAAGCCGCCTGCCACCCTTCTTTGGGGAAGCAGCAGAGGCAGTTTCCAGCCGGACCCGTTAAAAGCATGAAAAATCAAAGTCATGTGTAAAAATACATTGACAAAAGAACTGCCATGGTTTAGTATATACCCAGTAAATCTGTAGGAATTCAGAAGAATGCCTGCGGTTACAATCAACTCAAAGAGAGGAGAGGTTAATTATGAGAAAACATGGTAAACTTACAGCACTTCTTACAGCTACGGTGGCGGCTGGCGCTATGATGGCAGGCACCTGTTATGCAGAAGGCACGATTACGATTGCTGCTTCTCCCACACCGCATGCAGAGATTCTTGAAAAGGCAGGAGAGATCCTGGCCGAGCAGGGATGGACACTGGAAGTCACAGAGTTTGAAGACTATGTTCAGCCGAACCTTGTGGTAGATTCCGGAGAGATGGACGCGAACTATTTCCAGCATGTCCCGTATCTGGATGACTTCAACGCCGAGAGAGGCACCGACCTGGTCGTTGCCGGCGAGATCCACTACGAGCCCTTCGGCATCTATCCCGGAATAAAGAAATCCTTTGACGAACTGGAAGACGGAGATGTGATCGCTGTTCCGAACGATCCGACAAACGAAGCCCGCGCACTGCTCCTGCTTCAGGACAACGGCATTCTGAAACTGAAAGAAGGCGCCGGCATCACAGCTACCATCCAGGACATCGAAGAAAAGGTCATCGACGTAGAACTGGAAGAGCTGGAAGCAGCTCAGGTTTCACGTGTCATCGATGAAGTTGCCATGGTCGTTCTGAACGGAAACTATGCACTGGATGCAGGACTTTCCGTCGGAAAAGACGCCATCGCTTTTGAGTCTTCAGACTCCGACGCTGCAAAAACCTATGTGAATGTGATTGCGGTAAAAGCAGGAAACGAAGAAAACGAAGGCATCAAAGCGCTGGTTGACGTTCTGAAGTCCGATGAGATCACGAACTTCATCAACGAGACATATGACGGCCAGGTGGTTCCGTTCCTTCCTGAAGAAGAGGAAGAGCAGACCGAGGACTGATGGTTGAGGAAAAACCGAAAATGTGGTAATATGAGCAGGCTGGAGCATATGCTCCGGCCTGATACTTTTTATATGCGAGGGAATACACTGATGAATACAATGATCCGTGTGGAACATCTGAGTAAGACATTCTCCCAGAAAGATCTCACCGTGGAGGCGCTGAAAGACGTCAGCTTTGAGATCGGGCAGGGAGATATCTACGGTATCATAGGCCTGTCGGGGGCCGGCAAAAGTACGCTGGTGCGGTGCCTGAACTTTCTGGAAAGACCTACCGGCGGAACCGTCACCGTGGCGGGGAAGAATCTTGCCGACCTGTCCACCAAAGAACTGCGTGCGGCCAGACAGAATATCGGAATGATCTTCCAGCACTTCAATCTTCTGATGCAGAGAACCGTTCTGGACAATATCATGTTTCCGATGGAGATCTCCGGCGTGCCGAAGGATAAGGCAAAAAAGCGCGCCATGGAGCTTCTTGAGACAGTCGGCCTGACGGAAAAAGCGAAGGCCTATCCGGTTCAGCTTTCCGGCGGACAGAAACAGCGTGTCGCCATTGCCAGGGTGCTTGCCAACAATCCGCAGGTCCTTCTGTGCGACGAGGCGACCAGCGCGCTGGACCCGCAGACGACAAGATCCATCCTCCGCCTGCTCAGACAGATCAATCAGGAATACGGGATCACCATCGTGGTCATCACCCATGAGATGGCCGTTGTACAGGAGATCTGCAGCCGGGTCGCCATCATCGACCATGGCGTGATGGTGGAAAACGGTTCCGTGGAAGAAATCTTCAAGGCACCAAAGACAGAGGCGGCAAAACGCCTGATCTTCGGCGGCATCAGACAGGTGCCCCGCATGGGAAGCCGCCACTGCGTGCGCATCGTCTTTTCCGAACAGTCTTCCTACGAACCCGTGATCGGGAATATGGTCCTGGAATTCAAGACGCCGGTGAACATCCTGTATGCCGCCACCAGAAACGTGAGCGGAAAGGCAAAAGGAGAAATGGTGCTGCAGCTTTCCGAGAATGAAGAGACGGCGCAGAAGATGATCGAATACCTGAAGAACCGCAGGCTGAGCGTGGAAGAGCTGGAAAATTATGTAAACGAAGAGGAGCTGGAAGAGGATGTTTGATCAGAAAATACTCATCATGCTGCTGGAGGGAACCAGGGATACCCTCTATATGACCCTGGCCTCCACATTGTTTGGCTATATACTCGGACTTCCCATGGGAATCGTTCTGGCGGTCACGGACAAAGAGGGGATCCGTCCGAACGCGGTCATTTACAAGGTCCTGGATTTTATCGTCAACGTGATCCGAAGCATTCCGTTCCTGATCCTTCTGATCCTTGTGATCCCGCTGACAAGAGCCATTGTCGGGAAGAGCTACGGTTCCAGCGCAACGGTTGTTCCCCTTGTGATCGCGGCAGCGCCCTTCATTGCCCGTATGGTCGAGTCTTCTCTGAAGGAAGTTGACAAAGGCGTGATAGAGGCAGCCCAGAGCATGGGAGCCAGCGACATGACCATCATCGTGAAGGTACTCCTTGGGGAGGCAAGGACTTCCCTGCTGGTAGGTGTGACGATCGCTGTCGGAACCATTCTGGGATATTCCGCCATGGCAGGCGCGGTCGGCGGCGGCGGACTGGGCGACATTGCGATCCGGTACGGTTACTACCGGTATCAGACGGATATCATGATCATGACCATTGTCATCCTGGTGGTGCTGGTGCAGATCCTGCAGTACCTTGGGATGCTGCTGTCCAGGAAACTGGATCGCAGGAGACTGTAAAATAAAACAGGCAAATCCCCGGGACGCTTCGGCGTTCCGGGGACTTTTTGTTTCCGGCTTCCTCATTTCTGCTATCCTCGCCCTCTCTATGCTCATTTGACAGCATTCCATTCTCACGTCCATAAAGAAGATGAATCTGACGTATTATCCCAAATCGGAAAACACACTTGAAATGTGACTAACAAAGAGTTATATTATAAGAACAATATAAGATGAATCGAGGAGGCAAATACATACGAAAGGGGGATATCATATGTTTGCTTCTGTCCTGTCAGGAGTCGTCCGCGGTCTTGAAAGCAGAATGATCACGGTCGAAGCAGATGTCACAAACGGTCTGCCGCAGATGCAGATGGTCGGCTATCTTTCTTCCGAAGTAAGAGAAGCGCAGGAACGTGTCCGTTCCGCCATGCAGAACTGCCATCTGTCCATTCGGCCCATGCGGGTGGTCATCAATCTGTCCCCGGCCGACATCAGAAAAGCAGGTTCCGGCTTTGATCTCCCCATAGCGGTCGCTCTGATGATCGCCTATGGCTACCTGCCGCAGTCGTCGGTAAAGGATATTTTTTTCGCCGGCGAACTGAGCCTGAACGGCGAACTGAACGGCATTCACGGCATGCTTGGATTGGTGGAGGAAGCCAGGCAGAACGGCTGCAGGGCGTGCATCGTTCCGGAAGACAATGCGGCTGAAGCGGCCATGGTTCAGGGGATCGAGGTATACGGCGCATTCACCCTGAAGGAGGTGTTCGACCATCTGAGCGGGGCTGCGCCACTGTGGAAAACCATTATTAATATAGAAGAAATACTTCAGAAGACAGGGCAGAGAGGCGGGCCGGATTTCAAAGATGTGAAGGGACAGGCCATGGTTCGAAGAGCGGCGGAGATTGCCGCGGCGGGCAGGCACAATCTGCTGATCAGCGGTCCGCCCGGGGCCGGCAAAAGCATGATCGCCAAGCGGATCCCTTCCATCCTTCCTCCTGTGTCGGCGGATGAGGCTCTGGAAATTTCCCGCATCCACAGTGTGGCCGGTACGCTTCCGCCGGAGGGTCTCGTCTGTGAAAGACCGTTCCGGATGCCGCACCATACCATCAGCGTTTCGGGACTGGCCGGCGGCGGGATGATCCCGAAACCCGGGGAGATCAGCCTTGCCCACAGAGGGGTGCTGTATCTGGATGAGATCCCGGAGTTCCGCAGTGAAACGATCGAGATCCTTCGGCAGCCGATGGAGGATCATGCCATCACGATCACCAGAAATGTCGGGACCTATGTTTTCCCGGCGGATTTTATGCTGGTAGCGTCCAGAAATCCGTGCAAGTGCGGGTATTATCCGGACAGATCCAGGTGCCGCTGCTCGGAAAAGGATGTGCGCCGGTATCTTCAGCAGATCAGCCGTCCGCTGCTTGACAGGATCGACCTGCATGTGACGGCGGAACAGGTCCCGTTTGAAGATCTTCAGGAAGGCGCGGCGGGAGAAAGCTCCGAAAGTATACGGGCGCGGGTGGAGAAGGCCCATGCCATTCAGACAGAGCGTTATAAAGGGACTCCCTATCGGTTCAACGGGGAACTGGACGCGAATGTGCTTGAAAAATACTGCCTTCTTGGAGAGAAGGAAAAAAATCTGATGGCCCGCATCTACGAAAAGAAACAGCTGACGGCAAGGACGTATCACAAGATCCTGAAAACAGCCAGGACCATCGCGGACCTGGAGGGAAAAGAGAAGATAGAGGAGAAGCATCTGGCGGAAGCGGCACTGTACCGGCCGGACGCTGCCTTCGGGGAATAGAACCGGGACCGGACAAAAAAACAGGGGGAATGGCAGAGAAAACGGCTGAGATTACGAAAGGAAAACAGGGGGAAAATGGAAGAAAAAATGGAAGAAAGAAGAGCCGGACGGAACACGGACGAAGAGATGCGGGAGCATGAATGCATGGCATGGATGTGCAGCATCCCGGGCCTTTTCCGGCCGCATCATCTTAAACTGCTGGAACGCTTCGGGCATGCCGCGGACTTATACGCGGCTGCCGAAACGGAAACAGAGGCTATGGTAAAGGAAGGCTATGCGTGGGCCGGACAGGTCCGGAAGTTCAGAAAAAAGCATTCAGCCGAGGAGGTAAGCCGGCGGCTTGCCGGTCAGGGGATCCGCTTCTGTTATGCCGGGGATGAAGAGTTTCCTGAAAAACTGAGACAGATCCCGGATCCTCCGCTGGGACTGTTCATCAAAGGGACATTCCCGGACGCCACACGGCCGTGCGTCGGAATCGTCGGGGCCAGGCTGTGTACCCGGCATGGAAAAGAGACGGCGGAGGCGGTCGCGAGGACTGTTGCGGCGTCGGGAGGACAGGTGATCAGCGGCGGGGCTTACGGGATAGACGGGGCGGCCCAGATGGAGGCGCTGAGAAGCGGCGGAAGCAGCTTTGCCTTTCTCGGATGCGGCGTGGACCTTGTGTATCCGGAAGAGCATAGAAATCTGTTCGAAAAAATGTACAGCAGCGGCGGTGTCATTTCCGAGTATCATCCTGGCGCGTTTGCCAGGCCTTTTTTATTTCCGCCGCGCAACCGGCTGATCAGCGGACTTTCGGATGTCATTGTTATTGTAGAGGCGAGGAAAAAGAGCGGTTCCCTGATCACGGCTGCCTATGCGGCGGAACAGGGAAGGGATGTCTATGCGGTTCCGGGCAGGCCGGAGGATGAGCTGAGTGAGGGCTGCAACGAGCTGATCAGCCAGGGAGCGGGCATCTTCCTTTCGCCGGAGCGGTTCGCGGAGGATGTTCTGTCTGCCATCGGAGGCAGGAAGCGGGAGCAGACGGCGCAGCTGCTGGACAGCGGGGAAAGGAAGGTGTACGGGATCCTGGGAAAGACGTCGGTCAATATCGCCGAGATCGCCCAGAGGACGGGACTGAATCTTTCTGAGCTTGGGAAGATCCTGATCGATCTTGAACTGAAAGGCCTGATCCGCGAGGCGTCAGCCGACAGCTATCTGCGTATTTGACGAAATTCCAGAAACGTATGCTGTAATAGGACGGTGATACATTCTGAAGGGCGGTACGGTTTTGCCTCTTGCATACCAGAAAAAAAAGGTGTATAGTATTTTCAATTTTGACCCTAGACGTCTGTCGGACGTTGCAGAAATGGAGTAACTGATATGCCGAAATATCTGGTAATCGTGGAATCGCCCACAAAAGTGAAGACCATCAAGAAGTTCCTGGGTTCCAATTATGAGGTCATGGCATCCGGAGGCCATGTCAGAGATCTGCCGAAAAGTCAGATGGGAATCGACGTGGAACATGATTTTGAGCCTAAATATATAACCATCAGGGGAAAGGGAGACATTCTGGCCGCTCTCCGCAAGGCGGAGAAAAAAGCGGACAAAGTATTCCTCGCAACGGACCCTGACCGCGAGGGAGAGGCCATTTCCTGGCACCTTGCGGAGGCACTGAAACTGGATCCGAAGGGAAAGAACCGGATCTCTTTTAACGAGATCACCAAGACCGCGGTGAAGGAATCTCTGAAGCATCCCCGCGCCATAGACATGGACCTGGTGGATGCCCAGCAGACGCGGCGTATCCTGGACCGTATGGTAGGATACCGCATCAGCCCGGTACTCTGGAACAAAGTGAAACGGGGACTTTCCGCAGGCCGGGTACAGTCCGTGGCGCTGCGCCTGATCGCGGACAGGGAAGAAGAGATCGCCGCGTTCATTCCGGAGGAATACTGGACGCTGGATGCGGGACTTCTGCTGGATGGCGAAAAGAAGCCCCTCACCGCGCATTTCTTCGGGAAAGACAGGAAGATGGACATCCATACAAAGGAAGAGATGGATGCCGTTCTGGAAAAACTGAAAGGTGCCAGATATGTCGTTGAGGAAGTGAAAAAGGGAGAAAGGATCCGGAAACAGCCCCTTCCCTTTACCACCAGCACACTGCAGCAGGAAGCTTCGACAGTGCTGAATTTCTCCACCCAGAAGACCATGCGGATCGCCCAGCAGCTGTATGAGGGCGTGGAACTGAAAAAGAGCGGTACGGTCGGTCTGATCACCTATCTTCGAACCGATTCTACCAGAGTATCCGACGAAGCAGCCCAGATGGCGGCTTCCTATATTGAAGAGACCTACGGGGAGTCTTACCTGAGCCGCAGGGCGTCTTCGGAAAAATCCGACGGAAAGAAGATCCAGGATGCGCATGAAGCCATCCGTCCTTCTGATATCAACCGGACACCTGCCGAGGTGAAGGATTCCCTCAGCAGGGACCAGTTCCGCCTGTATCAGCTGATCTGGCGCAGATTTGCCGCCAGCCAGATGGCGCCGGCCCGCTATGAGACGACGACCGTCCGGATCGGTGCCGGTGAGTACCGGTTCCAGATCTCCGCGCAGCGCATTCTGTTCGAGGGATTCCGCATTGTATATCAGAGCAGCGAGGAAGAGCAGGAAGAAGGCAACGTGCTGAAGACTGCCATCGAGCCGGGCATGGAACTGACGCTGTCAGCCCTGGACCCGAAACAGCATTTTACAACGCCGCCGCCTCATTACACGGAAGCTGCGCTGGTGCGTACCCTGGAGGAGGACGGTATCGGACGTCCGAGTACTTACGCTCCTACCATCACGACCATCATTGGACGCCATTATGTGGCGAAGGAAAACCGGAATCTGTATCTGACAGAGCTTGGTGACGTGGTCAACCGTATCATGGTCAAGGCATTTCCCAGCATTGTGGACGTGCGCTTTACCGCTACCATGGAATCCCTGCTGGACTCCATCGGCGAGGGCGACATCCAGTGGAAGACCGTGGTAAGGAACTTCTGGCCGGATCTGGACCAGGCCGTGAAAGATGCGGAAAAATCGCTGGAGAAGGTGCAGATCGCCGACGAGGTGTCCGATGTGATCTGCGAGGAATGCGGAAGGAACATGGTCATCAAATACGGACCGCATGGCAGGTTCCTTGCGTGCCCGGGCTTCCCGGAATGCAGAAATACGAAACCGTATTTTGAGAAGGCAGGAGTTGCATGCCCGCAGTGCGGAGGCGAGATCGTGATCCGCAAGACCAAAAAGGGCAGACGCTACTACGGCTGTGAGAACGCGCCGGAATGCGGCTTCATGTCATGGCAGAAGCCGGCGGATCAGAAATGCCCGAAATGTGGTTCGTACATGGTGGAAAAAGGCGGCCGTCTTGTCTGCCAGGGGGAAAATTGCGGCACAGTATTGAAAAAATAAACACACTATGATAATATGAATCAGTTCTGTCATATTTTCATGGGTCGGAGGTCAAAATGAGCGTACAACTTCTGGATAGGACCAGAAAAATAAACCAGCTTTTACACAATAACAACAAAAGCAAAGTCGTATTCAACGATATCTGCAATGTTCTGGCAGAGACCATGCAGTCCAACGCGCTGGTGATCAGCCGTAAGGGCAAAGTGCTTGGAACAGGCGTATGCAGAGGTGTTCCCGTGATCGGCCAGCTGCTCAGCAATGAGGTGGGAGGTCACATAGACGATATGCTGAACGAGCGCCTTCTCGGTGTTCTCTCCACTAAGGAAAATGTGAATCTGCTTACCCTCGGCTTTGAGGGGGACGAGATCAGCCGGTATCAGGCGATCATCAATCCCATCGAGATCGCCGGGGAAAGACTGGGCACCGTCTTTATGTATAAGACCGACAGCCAGTACCAGATCGACGACATCATCCTCAGTGAATACAGTACTACCGTCGTCAGCCTTGAGATGATGCGGTCCCTCAACGAGGAAAACGAAGAGGAAAGCCGCAAGCTGCAGATCGTACAGTCCGCGATCGGCACGCTTTCTGTCTCCGAACTGACTGCCATCATCCATATCTTTGAAGAGCTGGACGGCACGGAAGGTGTCCTTGTGGCCAGCAAGGTGGCTGACAGGGTCGGCATCACAAGATCGGTGATCGTGAACGCGCTCCGCAAGTTTGAGAGTGCCGGGGTCATCGAATCCAGGTCATCGGGAATGAAGGGAACCTATATCAAGGTCCTGAACGAAGTGGTGTTTGACGAGCTGGATAAGATCTCCGAAAAAAGAAAAAACCAGTAAAAGTGAGATAAATAGAGAAAAACGATGAATTCCAGAGGAAAATGCAGATAAGCTCCGATATTCGGGAAAATCGGTAGTTGCATTATCCTCTGGAATTCACTAATATAAGGACGTTGGTTAGCACTCAAACAGAGAGAGTGCTAATAAAAAAATGAGAGAGACCCACTGAAGGAGGAATCAGATATGAAGTTAGTTCCGTTAGGTGACCGCGTTGTGCTGAAACAGTCCGCAGCAGAAGAGACGACCAAATCAGGCATCATCCTTGCAGCCAAAGCGCAGGAAAAGCCGCAGGAGGCGGAAGTGATCGCTGTCGGCCCCGGCGGTGTCGTAGATGGCAAGGAAGTTGTCATGCAGGTGAAAGCCGGCGACAGAGTGATCTATTCCAAATATGCAGGAAATGAAGTAAAGCTTGAGGATGAGGAATACATTATCGTAAGACAGTCTGACATTCTTGCGATCGTAGAATAATTGATAACATTTCCGGTGTGCGGAAATGAACCGATGGAGGAAAAGATTATGGCAAAAGAGATCAAATTCGGTGCCGAAGCCAGAGCTGCTCTGGAGACCGGCGTCAATAAACTTGCAGATACCGTTCGTGTGACACTTGGACCGAAAGGCAGAAACGTTGTTCTGGACAAGCAGTACGGCGCTCCGCTTATTACCAACGACGGTGTGACCATCGCCAAGGAGATCGAACTGGAAGATGCTTTTGAGAACATGGGCGCACAGCTGATCCGTGAGGTCGCTTCCAAGACCAACGATGTCGCAGGTGACGGTACAACTACCGCTACAGTGCTTGCACAGGCCATGGTAAATGAAGGAATGAAGAACCTGGCAGCAGGTGCCAACCCGATCGTGCTCCGCAAGGGCATGAAGAAGGCAACGGATGTTGCCGTGAAGGCTATCCAGGAGATGAGCCAGAAGGTATCCGGCAAAGGCCAGATCGCAAGAGTAGCCGCTGTTTCATCAGGAGATGATGAAGTAGGCGAACTGGTTGCGGATGCCATGGAAAAGGTTTCCCAGGACGGCGTTATTACCGTCGAGGAATCCAAGACCATGCTGACAGAGCTTGACCTTGTCGAAGGTATGCAGTTCGACCGCGGTTATATTTCAGCGTACATGGCAACTGATATGGAAAAGATGGAAGCAGTTCTGGACGATCCGTATATCCTGATCACAGATAAGAAGATCAGCAACATTCAGGAGATCCTTCCGCTTCTTGAGCAGATCGTGCAGTCCGGCAGAAAGCTGCTGATCATTGCAGAAGATATCGAAGGCGAAGCTCTTACGACCCTGATCGTAAACAAACTGCGTGGAACCTTCCAGGTAGTTGGTGTCAAGGCTCCGGGCTATGGCGACAGAAGAAAAGCCATGCTGGAAGATATCGCCATTCTGACAGGCGGCCAGGTGATCTCCGAGGAAGTCGGCCTTGAGCTGAAAGACGCGACTCTGGAGCAGCTGGGAAGCGCTAAATCCGTTAAGGTTCAGAAAGAGAATACCATTATTGTTGACGGCCTTGGCGACAAGGAAGCCATCAAGAACCGTATTGCCCAGATCAAGGCCACCATCGAGGTCACAAAGTCCGAGTTTGACAGAGAGAAACTTCAGGAGCGTCTCGCAAAACTGTCCGGCGGCGTAGCAGTTATCCGTGTCGGTGCCGCTACAGAGACCGAGATGAAAGAAGCCAAACTCCGTATGGAAGATGCTCTTGCAGCTACAAAGGCAGCTGTTGAGGAAGGCATCATCGCAGGCGGCGGCTCCGCTTACATCCATGCATCCAAGAAGGTTGCCGAACTGGCTGCCACACTGGAAGGCGACGAGAAGACAGGTGCCAACATCATTCTGAAGGCTCTGGAAGCTCCGCTGTTCCACATCGCTGCCAACGCAGGTATGGAAGGTGCCGTCATCGTGAACAAGGTACGTGAGTCCGAAGTAGGAACAGGCTTCGATGCTTACAAGGAAGAGTATGTTGATATGGTCGAAGCCGGCATCCTTGACCCGGCGAAGGTTACCAGAACAGCCCTTCAGAATGCGACAAGCGTAGCTTCCACGCTGCTTACAACGGAATCTGTTGTCGGAAACATCAAGGAAGATGTTCCTGCAATGCCGGCTGGCGGCGGCGGAATGGGCATGATGTAAGCCTTTTCCCGGAAGTTCAGGGTTAATAAAAAACATATGATGCGTCATTAAAAGACCACGGTGCGGATGGTTCTGCACCGTGGTTTTTTTGTGGACGCACTGCGGTTTATATGCTATAATAATTTGACTTGTTTTTACAGAAAGGCACCGAAATGGAAGACAAAACTTTTGCCGAACGTTTCCGCGAAGAGCTTGCAAAGATGAAGGAAATGACCTGGGGCGCCCGGGTCCAGTATTTCTGGGATTACTATAAAGTGGTCCTGGTCATCCTGGCGGCTGTCATATTTGTGATATCCACCGTGGTTTCCGTTTATCACAATATGCAGCTGAATCAGGTATTCACCACCTACTGGGTAAACAGCAACGGACTGGCGGTGGATACGGAAAGTATACAGGAAGCCTTCAAGCAGTATCTTGGCGGTCTCGGCAGCAAAGACGTGGTGCTGGTGGATACCAGCGTGATGATCGATAATGAGCACATGTCCCAGATGACGATGGCTTCCCAGATGAAGCTGACCACGCTGATCGCTACCGGTGACATAGATCTGGTCCTCTTTGATGAAGAGATGTATCAGCAGTTCCTGTCCAGCGGCGGTCTGATGCCGGTCTCTGAATTCTGTACCGATGAACAGCTGAAACGATGGTCGGATCTGCTGGTGGAGGACACCTGTGACACCCTGGACGATGAAGGAAACACGGTCTCCAGGACCGACCTTTACGCGGTCCTTGTCAACGACTCGCCGGTTCTGAAAGAGACAGGCGCCTATCCGGAGGGAAATGTATACGCGGTCTTTGTGCCGGCGGGCAAGCATCCGGATGCGGCCGCGAAATTTATCGACTTTCTGATGGATCCGGCAGGGGCGCAGGAAGCAGATGCGTAAAACAGATGCGTGAAACAGCTGACGGTAACAATTGACTGAGACAGAAGCGGGAAACAACTGACAGAAACAGATACCTGTAACCGATGCCTGGGAAGATGGAGGAACCGGACATGAATGAAATGTATAAAGAAATACTGGTTAAAAGGAAAACACCCTTTGTACTGAAACTTGTAAAACCTGCAGCGATCGTCCTGATCGCGCTGCTTGTCGTTCTTGGGCTGGCAGTCCCGCTCATCTGGATCGCAGCAGCCGCAGCAGCCGCGGCAGCCTACTTCCTGCTTCCGCGCATCAATGTGGAATATGAATATCTCTACGTGAACGGAGATATCGACATCGATGCCATCTACTCCAAGCAGAAGAGGAAACGCGTGGCTTCCTATACCATGGAAGAACTGGAGATCCTTGCCCCGGAGAATTCTCATGCGCTGGATTCCTACAGGCAGAAGAAACTGACGGTCAGGGATTTTACTTCAGGGGATGAACAGAACAAAGTTTTCGTTCTCATCGAGAACCTGGAAAAAGGACAGGAATATGTCCGGCTGGAGCTGACGGAGGCGATCCTGAAGGATATGCGGCGGATGGCTCCGAGAAAAATCGTGCTCATGTAATGGTCGTGTGACAAAAGAATTCCGACAGCAAAAAAAGAAATCATTGACATGACAGCGGCTTTTTGTTAACGTGTCTTTTAAATCACACAGGAAAGAGAGGATCAAACGTGGGAACAATTATTGGTGAAGGTATTACTTTTGACGATGTATTGCTTGTACCGTCCTATTCGGAGGTGATTCCGAACGAGGTAGACCTCAGCACAAACCTTACCCGCAAAATCAGACTGAATATCCCGATGATGAGCGCGGGCATGGACACAGTGACCGAGCATCGTATGGCGATCGCCATGGCGCGCCAGGGCGGAATCGGTATCATTCACAAGAATATGTCGATCGAGCAGCAGGCAGAAGAGGTTGACAAAGTAAAGCGTTCGGAAAACGGCGTCATTACGGATCCGTTCTTTCTTTCCCCGGATCACACGCTTGCGGACGCAAATGAACTGATGGCGAAATACCGCATCTCCGGTGTTCCTATTACTGAAAACGGCAGGCTTGTCGGCATCATCACAAACAGGGACCTTCTGTTCGAGGAGGATTTCTCCAAGAAGATCAAAGAGTCCATGACATCTGAAGGCCTGGTGACGGCGAAGACCGGCATTACGCTGGAGGAGGCAAAACAGATCCTTGCGAAAGCCCGCAAGGAGAAACTCCCCATCGTGGATGATGACTTCAATCTGAAAGGTCTTATCACCATCAAAGATATCGAAAAACAGATCAAATATCCGAATTCAGCCAAGGACGATAAAGGCAGACTTCTGTGCGGGGCCGCCCTCGGCATCACGGCAAATGTGCTGGAGCGCGCCGCTGCGCTGCGTGACGCCCAGGTTGATGTGGTGGTCCTTGACAGTGCCCACGGCCATTCCAGAAACGTCATCAACTGTGTGAAGATGGTCAAGGAAGCTTTCCCGGATCTGCAGGTCATTGCCGGAAACGTGGCTACCGCCGCGGCGACCAGAGCCCTGATCGAGGCCGGTGTTGATGCCGTGAAGGTTGGAATCGGGCCGGGATCCATCTGTACCACACGTGTGGTCGCCGGAATCGGCGTGCCGCAGATCACGGCAGTGATGGACTGCTACGAAGCCGCAAAGGAATACGGCATTCCAATCATTGCGGACGGCGGGATCAAGTTCTCGGGAGATCTGACAAAGGCCATTGCCGCCGGCGCTAACGTCTGCATGATGGGCAGCATGTTCGCGGGCTGTGATGAGAGTCCGGGAACCTACGAACTGTTCCAGGGAAGAAAATACAAGGTATATCGCGGCATGGGTTCAATCGCTGCCATGGAGAACGGAAGCAAGGACCGCTATTTCCAGTCCAATGCGAAAAAACTGGTGCCGGAAGGCGTGGAAGGCCGCGTCGCCTATAAGGGCAGTGTGGAAGATACCGTATTCCAGCTGCTCGGAGGACTGCGTTCCGGAATGGGTTACTGCGGAACCAAGACCATCGAAGAGCTGAAGGAAAACGGACGTTTTGTCAAGATTTCGGCTGCTTCCCTGAAAGAATCCCATCCGCACGATATCCAGATCACCAAAGAAGCACCAAACTACAGTATCGAACAATAACAGACCTGCAGCCTGAAGAACTGCGGTCATTTGCAAAGGAACAAGCTTTATGAATCCCGAAGACCCTCGTTTCCAGAAAAAAAGAATAAAGATCGATCACATACTGGTCTGGATCCTGACGATCGGACTGACCATCGCAGCGGTCTGGTATCTGTTGCAGCTGCTTCCGGAAAGTGATGACCAGGAAGTGGAGGAACTGCTGCAGGAGACAGTCGTAATAGAAATAGAGACCGAGAAGCCGATGGAGCAGGCGTTTATCATGCCGCCGACGGAGGCACCTCCGGGTGTACCCATGCCGGAAGTCAGTGAACAGCTTCTGTCCATCAACGAGTTTTCCAGACCGGGTGACAAGACGGATAAGATCAAATATATCGTTATCCATTATCTGGCAAATCCAGGGACCACCGCACAGCAGAATCATGACTATTTCGAAAGTCTGAAGGATCTGAAGGATGTGTCCATGAGCGCTAACTTCGTCGTCGGTGTGGAGGGTGAGATCATAGAGTGCGTTCCGCCCGGAGAGATCGCTTACGCTTCCAACGAAGCCAATCACGAGTCTATCTCCATCGAGAACTGCCATCTGGATGATACGGGAATCTTCACAGAAGCAACCTACCAGTCACTGGTGCATCTCACGGCTTTTCTGGTGCAGGAATACAATCTTGACCGGGACAGCATCATCCGTCACTATGATGTCACCGGAAAGGAATGCCCGCTGTATTACGTCGAGCATCCTGACAAGTGGGAACAATTCAAGGATGACGTCATGAGCTATCTGGAGGAGTGCCAGGCCGGCACGGCAAAGGAATAGTATGGATCTGAATTATTATGAAAAAATCAGGCAGGGCGGTGACATTCGAAAAAATGTCATCGCCCTGCGCGATCATTTAAAGGAAAAGATCAAGGCAGAAGACGCGGCACTTTTTAACGAGAATAAAGCGCTGATCAGCAGCCTTCTTTCCAGTGAGGACGCAAAAACAAGAGGCGCAGCCGCCAGAGTTCTGGGCCTTGCCGGAAACGACGGGGACTATGCCGTGCTTTCGGAAGCGTTTGAACAGGAACAGACCAGATTCATCCGTCCGGAATATCTGAAAGGAATGCAGGATCTGCTGAAAAACAGCCAGGCACCTGAAAAATCCTTGGAAAAGGCGGAAAAGTGGCTTGCCGATCTTTTTTCCATGGACTATGCGCCGGAGACAAGAAAGCATATGCTGGCGGAACAGCTGGAGCTGGAGAATCTTCTGGTCATGCTGGACGGCCGTTCAAAAAGAAATCTGACGGGCACAGACTACCGTGGAGAGATCATTCTGATAACCAACCATCTTCACGCGCAGGCAGTCGCGGCGCAGCTTTCCCTTTTTCCGAAAACCGACGGACAGGCGGAAGCGGGCAGCCTGCTGCATGGGAAGGATGGAAGGACCGGCAGGCTTCTGAGGGGAGGAATCCAGTGCAAAGGCATACCGCTCTCCGAGATCCTGCGGGAAAGGTCATGGAGTGAGCTGATGCTTCCACTGGGAAGTGCGGCGGCCACGGGCGGTCCCGATGCCGCGGGCAGACCGGCGGATACGGACGGAGAGCAGATGACAGACACTCAAAAGGCGCAGCTGCTTGCCCAGGAGCTGGCGGAAAAGCCGCTTACCTTGCTGATGGAAAAGCTCTTTTCAGGACAGCCGCCCTACCGGTACCGGATGGAACTGAAGGAGAATCATGTCAGGAAAGAGAAAAACGGAAAGAGCAGTTCGGGAAAAGAGGAGAAGCAGGGCAGGATACCTGCTTCGGACGGCCGGCTGATCCAGGAACTCGCTCTGGAATTTGACCGTCTGATGAAGGGAACGTGGCTGAATGCGCCGTCGGATTACGAAGCGGAGATACGTTTGCTGGAAAAAAAGGACGGCAGCTTCCTGGTGATGCTGGTACCTTCTGTGCTGACAGCTTCCCGTTTTTCGTACCGGAAGGACAGCATTGCCGCATCCATCGCCCCGGCGAATGCCGCTTTGTGCATGGCGCTTGCCATGCCTTATCTGAAGGAAAAGGCGGATATTCTCGACCCGTTCTGCGGAGCGGGGACCATGCTGATCGAACGGGCGAAGGCCCTTCCCGCGGCAAATCTTTACGGGATCGATATTTTCGGAGAAGCGGTTGAGAAGGCAAAGGCAAATACCCGGAGAGCCGGACTTTCCGTTCATTACATCAACCGTGACTTTTTCGGTTTTCAGCATGCCTACCTGTTTGACGAGATCGTCAGCAATCTGCCTCAGGTGACGAAAGGAAAACCGGAGGAGGAGATCCGGCAGCTGTATCACAGGTTCTTTGAACAGGCAGGGAAATATCTGAAGGAAAGAGCTGTGCTGGTTCTTTACAGCACCCAGCCTTCTTTTGTCAGAAATGAGGTCAGAAAGGATCTTCGCTATGTCATCCGGAAACAGTTCCTGATGAACGAGAAGACCGGGACCACCTTGTTTGTCATTGAATACCGGGAGATGGAAGAATAAGATCGGGAGCTGAAAAGTTCTGATTTAAAGAGTTCTGAGCAAAAAAAGAGAGACAGCAGACAGCTGTCCCTCTTTTTTGCTTTATTCAGTTTTTCTGAAATGCATTCAGATCCGTTAAGCAGCTGATGACTGATCAGGCTTTTCCGTCGCTGCCCAGAACATCGACGATCTTATGATGTACGATATCCTTGACATACTGACGGCCGTCGCCGATGTACTGTCTCGGGTCGAAGTGATCCGGATGCTGAACGAAGTGCTGACGGATACCTGCGGTCATGCCCAGACGAAGGTCGGAGTCGATGTTGATCTTGCAGACAGCACCTTTGGCTGCTTCACGAAGCTGATCTTCCGGAATACCGATGGCATCTTTCAGAGCGCCGCCGTTTTCGTTGATGATCTTGACATATTCCTGCGGAACGGAAGAAGAACCGTGAAGAACGATCGGGAAGCCCGGAAGTCTTCTGGCAACTTCTGCCAGGATGTCCAGACGAAGCTTCGGGTTCTGGCCCGGTTTGAACTTGTATGCACCATGGCTTGTTCCGATGGCGATAGCCAGAGAATCAACACCGGTTCTCTTAACAAACTCTTCTACCTGGTCCGGATCGGTGTACATAGCGTTTTCCATAGCAACCTTGACATCGTCTTCAACACCGCCGAGGGTTCCCAGCTCTGCCTCTACCACTACGCCGTGAGCATGTGCGTATTCAGCAACTTTTCTGGACTCTTCGATGTTCTCTTCGAAGGAATGGCTGCTGTAGTCGATCATGACAGATGAGAAGCCGCCGTCTACGCAGTCTTTACAGGTTGCGAAATCCGCACCATGATCCAGATGAAGAACGATGGGGATATCAGTGGTTTCGCAGGCAGCCTCTACAAGATGTTTCAGATATGCATTCTTTGCATACTTTCTTGCGCCGGCAGAAGCCTGGAGGATGACCGGAGATCTGAGCTCATCAGCAGCCTCAACGATAGCCTGAACGATTTCCATGTTGTTGACGTTGAAAGCACCAATGGCGTATCCGCCGGTATAAGCTTTCTTGAACATTTCGGTACTTGTAACCAGTGCCATAATAATTCCTCCTTTGAAGCTTGAACTTTATATTCGGAGATATTCTATCACATATTTGTGTTTCTGGCGATAGGAAATAAAAAACTTTAACAAAATCTTACGTTGAGTTTTCCATATCCCTGGTGTATGATTGGGAAAAAGGAGGTGGCGGTATGGCACTGGATATGCAGGCAATCTGCTGGCTTTTGCTGTTGGTGATCCTGGTGCTGATCGAGGCGCTGACCCTGGGACTTACGACCATCTGGTTTGCCGCGGGAGCGGCTGCCGCCTGTCTGCTGAGCATTTTCGGACAGGGGATCTGGGTTCAGCTGATCGCTTTCTGCGCCGTGTCTTTTGTGCTTCTGGTACTTACAAGGCCTCTGGCCATGAAACGCATGAAAAAAGAGAAAACGCCCACAAACGCGGACGGCGTGATCGGGCAGGCGGCGGTCGTCACGGAGATGATCGACAATCTGGTGGGCAAAGGCGCCGTACAGGTGCGAGGACAGGAATGGACAGCTCGCAGCGATGATGACGCGAAGGTGATCCCTGCCGGTACCAGAGTGACAGTCGAGGCGATTAAGGGAGTAAAACTGATTGTTAAGGAGGAGTTATCATGAGAGGAGTTGCTTCATTTGGTTTTGTGATCGGCATCCTGCTGATCATACTTATTCTGCTGATTCTTTCGTCCTGCATCAAAATCGTTCCGCAGGCACAGGCTTTTGTACTGGAACGGCTGGGCGGATACCAGGCGACCTGGGATGTCGGTATGCATTTTAAAATGCCGTTCATCGATCGTGTAGCCAAGAGGGTAAATCTGAAGGAACAGGTGGTGGATTTCGATCCGCAGCCCGTGATCACAAAGGATAATGTAACCATGCGCATCGATACGGTGGTGTTCTTCCAGATCACGGACCCGAAACTGTTCACCTACGGTGTGGAAAACCCCATCATGGCCATTGAGAACCTGACGGCCACCACCCTCCGTAATATCATCGGAGATATGGAACTGGACCAGACACTGACTTCCCGCGAGATCATCAACACACGCATGCGCGCTTCCCTGGATGTGGCGACGGACCCCTGGGGCATCAAGGTCAACCGTGTGGAACTGAAGAACATCCTGCCGCCGACCCAGATCGTCGACGCGATGGAAAAACAGATGAAGGCTGAACGTGAACGCCGTGAAGCCATCCTGAAGGCGGAAGGTGAGAAGAAGTCCTCGATCCTGGTAGCCGAAGGTAAGAAACAGTCCGCCATCCTGGATGCCGAGGCGGAAAAACAGGCAGCCATCCTTCACGCGGAAGCACAGAAGGAGAAGATGATCCGCGAGGCCGAAGGTCAGGCGGAGGCGATCCTGAAGGTGCAGCAGGCCAAGGCAGAAGGAATCCGTCTGATCAGAGAAGCCGGGGCCGACCAGTCCGTGCTTACCCTGAAGAGTTTTGAAACACTGGAAAAAGTGGCGGACGGCAAGTCCACCAAGATCATCATTCCTTCGGAACTGCAGAACGTGGCCGGACTGGTAACGGCGGCTTCGGAAATCGCGAAGGAAGCA
>CACZSG010000063.1 GCA_902783665.1 uncultured Lachnospiraceae bacterium
CAATATTCAGAAGAGACTGATCCCAGCCTATATTTTCCTGATCATCATGTCGTTCATCTCCGTTTTCCCGTTCTACTGGATGATCAGTGCCGCCACCAACTCCACCGTGGAAGTGGCAAGAGGAAAACTGACTTTCGGACTTTATGCCTGGGAGAACCTGAAAAGCCTGATGGACCAGACCGATCTCTGGGGTGCCATGAAGAATTCCTTCGTCTATGCAACGGCACAGACGATCATGGCCCTGTTCATCTGTTCCCTGGCCGGATTCGGCTTCGAACTTTACCATGACAAGGCAAAAGACCGCGTCTTCAGCATTCTTCTGCTTGCCATGATGATCACGGGCGTTGCCACCATGATCCCGCTGTTCAAGATGATCTCCGCCGCGAACCTGCTGAACTCCGTATGGGGCTTTATGCTGCCGGCTATTTCCACACCGTTCCTGATCATGATGTTCCGTCAGAACTCCAGAAACTTCCCTGTTGAGATCATGGAAGCCGCCAGAATTGACGGACAGACGGAGCCGGGTATCTTCTTCCGCATGTATTTCCCGATCATGCGTTCCACTTACGCGGCAGCCGCGGTTATCACCTTCATGAACGCATGGAACTCCTACATGTGGCCCAGAATCGTCATGACCAGAAACCAGGCCCAGACCATGCCGATGCTGATCGCCAACCTTTCCAACGGTTATAAAGTTGACTATGGTGTACTGATGATGGGCGTTCTTTTCTGCTCCATCCCCACCATGATCATCTTCTTCGTACTGCAGAAACAGTTTGCGGAAGGTATTTCCGGTGCTGTGAAATAAGAATTTTCATACCAGATACTTACCCAAAACTTTCATAGATCGTATTCAGTTCACGCTTTTATGAACTGATTTAGAACTGTTTTAGATATTACATTCTGGGACGACAGCAGTCCCGGCATACAGTTTCCTCCGGATGCCCGTTGTCCTCTTCGAGAGGGCTCCGTCGCTGATTCGCGACGCGCCTCCGAAAACGCGCTTCGCTTGGACGGTTCTCCGGCGCGCGCTGCTATCCTCGCCCTCTCTTCGAGTCCTGCCGACGCATCTTCCGGAAACTGTATGCCGGGACTTCTGTCTGATTTCATGAAAATAAGGGAAGAGGCATATTCTTTATTGCGTTAAAACGATCAGAATATGGTTGTTTCTGCTATTGAAAACCCCCGCCTGCCGGGTTAGGATGCACATAAAATGAATACATAACAGGAGGACATATATATGTCAGAGTTTCGCTATGAGATCGTGAAAGATCCCGAGATCTTTCAGGAAAACCGGATGCCGGCCCACTCGGATCATGATTACTTCCGCAGTGAGGCGGAGCAGAAGAGCGGACACATGGAAATGAGACACCTGATGAATGGCTCATGGTATTTTTCCTATGCAAAAAACTATGCATCAGCCGTAGCGGATTTCTTCGAGACAGGCTATGACTGCAGACGCTGGGATACGATCCAGGTGCCCGGGCACATTCAGATGCAGGGTTACGGTGTTCCGCAGTACGTGAATACCCAGTACCCCTGGGACGGTTCAGAAAAGGTAATACCCGGCGAGATCCCGGAGAAATTCAATCCCGTGGCGAGCTATGTAAAGTATTTCCGACTTCCTGCCGATATGAAAGAAGGACCTGTCTATATCTCATTCCAGGGCGTGGAGAGCGGCTTCGCGCTCTGGCTGAACGGTACCTACATCGGATACAGTGAGGACAGCTTCACGCCTTCCGAATTTGATCTTTCGGCGGTCATCGACCGGGAAGGAGAAAACAAACTGGCCGTGATGGTATTCCGCTTCACCGCCGGCAGCTGGTGCGAAGACCAGGACTTCTTCCGGTTCTCCGGGATTTTCCGTGATGTCTACCTTTACACGGTGCCGAAGACGCATGTATGGGACCTCCATGTTAAAACGATCCTGGATGATGCATATGAAGATGCCACGCTTTCGGCAGATCTGAAGGTGGGCGGAGCCGGAGCCGTGAAAGCGGAGCTTCTTGCAGAAGACGGAACCCTGGCTGCCCAGACGGAGATTCCTGCCGGAAAACAGGAAGGAGCGGCCGGACTTCAGACAGTCAGCTTTTCCATTCCGGTGAAGTCGCCAGAAAAATGGAGCGCGGAGCATCCGAATCTGTATTCTCTGAAACTGACGGTGACGGATGAGGACGGAACCCCGGCGGAAGTGATCGTGGAACAGGTGGGATTCCGGCGTTTCGAGATCAAAAACCGCATCATGTGCCTGAACGGAAAGAGAATTCTGTTCCACGGCGTGGACCGGCATGAATTCTCGGCGTCCTCCGGCCGCTGCATCAAGGATGAGGAGATCCTGAAGGACATCCTCACCATGAAGAGAAACAACATCAACGCCATCCGCACCAGCCACTATCCGAACCGTACACTGCTGTACCGCCTCTGCGACAGATACGGAATTTACCTGATCGACGAGACGAACCTTGAAACGCATGGTGTATGGGATATGATCGTCAAGGGAAAAGAACCGCTGGAATTCTGCGTGCCCGGAGACCGGCCGGAATTCCAGGAGCTGATCCTGGACCGTGCGCGGAACATGTTCGAGAGGGATAAGAACCACGCCAGTGTTCTGATCTGGTCCTGCGGAAACGAATCCTTCGGAGGAAAAGACCTGCAGGTCATGCATGACAGCTTCCATCAGTGGGATGACACCAGACCTGTTCACTACGAAGGCGTCATGTGGGACAAACGGTACCCGGATACGACAGACATTGCCAGCAGCATGTATACACCTGTCGTCAAACTGAGAGAGTATCTTCAGGAAAAACGTGACAAGCCCTACATTCTCTGTGAATACACGCATGCCATGGGCAACTCCTGCGGGGCCATGCACAAATACACGGACTATATGAACGAAGAACCGCTGTTCCAGGGTGCCTTCATCTGGGATTACATCGACCAGTCGATCACCAAAAAAGACCGCTACGGCAGAGAGTTCCAGGCTTATGGCGGAGATTTTGATGACAGACCGAATGACGGCAGCTTCAGCGGAAACGGCATTGTCTACGGAAAAGACCGTGACGCATCTCCCAAGATGCAGGAAGTCCGCTTCAATTACCAGTATTTCAGTTTCGATATTACCAGGGAGGCAGTGACGGTGACAAACCGCAGCCTGTTCACGGACGCTTCGGAGTATACACTGGCGCTTACCCTTGAAAAAGAAGGAAAACTGGTGGAATGCTGGGAAGGCACGGTAAACTGCCCGCCGGTCGGAATGTATCAGGAGAAACTGACAGATTCCGGAAACGGCTGCGGAGACATCTACGGCATCGGAAAGGCCGCTGTTCCGTTCTGCATCCCGGAAGATGACGGGGAGTATGTCCTGACGGCTTCGCTGAAGCTTTCCGAGGATACCTTGTGGGCTTCCAGAGGTCATGAAGTGGCCTTCGGCCAGAAGGTATTCGGACGTATGCCGGCATTTGCCTACGAGGATGCGCCGCTTCACACAGTCCTGGGATGGAACAATACCGGTGTACAGGAAGAAGGATTTACGGCCCTGTTCTCCGGCCTGCACGGCGGAATGGTATCCCTGAAGAAGAACGGCAGGGAAATGCTGAAGCAGTCGCCCAGACCCAATTTCTGGAGACCGATGACAGAGAATGACACGGCAAACATGCTTCCCTTCAGGGCGGGACAGTGGAAACTGGCCAGCATGTACCAGACCCACAAGCCAGTCGGTGACTATCTTGCCGAGCCCTACAGCGTAGAGGAAACAGAGAATACACTGAAGGTTTCCTATACATATCATCTTGGCACAAGACCTGCCGCAAGCTGCCGCCTGGCCTACGAAGTGCATGCCGATGGATGGATCGACGTCGCCCTGAATATTGATGCGTCGGCCGAGATCGGGGAAATGCCCGAATTCGGAGTCATCTTCCCGATGGATGCGGATTTCTCGAACGTCATGTGGTACGGGATCGGTCCCGACGAGACCTATCCGGACCGCGACCATGCAAAGCTGGGCGTTTACAGAAACACGGCGGCCGACAACATGGCGAAATATCTTGTACCGCAGGAATGCGGAAACAAGACCGGCGTAAGATTTGCGGAGATCACCGATGAGAACGGACGCGGTATCCGGATCGAAGGAGATGCGCTGAATCTTTCGGTTCTTCCGTACTCACCGCATGAGATCGACTGTGCCCGCCATCAGAATGAACTGCCTCTGCCGCTTTACACCTGGGTGAGAGTCAGCCTTCAGCAGATGGGCATCGGCGGAGACGATACCTGGGGAGCGAAGACGCATCCGGAATACCTCATCGACAATTCCAGACCGCTGGAGCTGAAGTTCCGCATGAAGGCGATCTGAAGGGGCATGGGCATATAGTGCTTATGCCGCCGGTACGGGATATTCCTGTATAAAAAACAAAAGCCGCTTATACTTAAAAAATGATTTTCACAGCTCTGTCCGTCAGATAAAGAAAGCGGGCAGAGCTGTTTTTTTCATTCAAAGATTGTGAAATCCTCTTGACAATGGGTCCCGATATGCTATGATAAAAACAACATATGAATAAATGCTCATATGTTCAAAAAACTGGATGCCGAGGAGAAAATCATGAAAAAGACCTACAAGATCGATGTGGACTGCGCGAACTGCGCAAATAAAATGGAAGAAGCCGCCAAAAAGACGGCCGGTGTGAAAGACGCTGTGGTCAGCTTTATGACACTCAAAATGAAAGTGGAATTCGAAGAGGGGGCCGATGCCGCCCAGATCATGCAGGACGTGCGCAGAAACTGCAAAAAAGTAGAGGATGACTGCGAGATCTTTCTTTAATAGTATATAAGCCGGAACCGAGGCGTGTTTTATGAATAAGAAACAGAAAAAAATGCTGATCCGTATCCTGGCCGCTGCGGTCATGGTGGTGCTGATCAGTCTGCTGCCCGCCGGCAGACCGGTCTGGTATATAAAGATGATGCTGTATCTGGTACCGTATTTTACCGTCGGATATGACATCCTTCTGAAAGCCGCGAAAGGAATCCGGAACAGACAGGTTTTTGACGAAAATTTCCTGATGGCAGTGGCGACCATCGGTGCGATCGCTGTCGGAATCTATGAACGGTCAGATTCCTTCACCGAGGCGGTCGCGGTGATGCTTCTGTATCAGGTGGGAGAACTGTTCCAGAGCTATGCTGTCGGAAAGAGCAGACGGAACATCAGCGACCTGATGGATATCCGTCCTGATTATGCCAACATAGAAGAGGACGGAAGACTGGAGCAGGTGGATCCTGAAGATGTGGAGATCGGCACCGTCATCGTGGTAAATCCCGGGGAACGGATCCCGCTGGACGGCGTGGTCGTTGAGGGAAGTTCCGCCCTGAATACCAGTGCGCTGACAGGAGAGAGCCTGCCAAGGGATGTAAAGCAGGGAGACCAGGTATTAAGCGGCTGTATTAATATGAACGGTCTTCTGAAGATCGAGACAACCGCGGAGTTTGAGGAGTCGACGGCCTCCAAGATCCTGGACCTTGTCGAGAATGCCGCCTCCAGAAAATCCAGGTCCGAGAATTTCATCTCCAGGTTTGCGCGGGTCTATACGCCTTTCGTATGCTGCGCCGCCCTTGTCCTCGCCATCCTGCCGCCGCTGTTCAGGATGGTCATCCTGCAGGTGCCGCCCATGTGGAACATCTGGATCTACAGGGCCTGCACGTTCCTTGTCATCAGCTGCCCGTGTGCCGTGGTCATCAGTATTCCGCTCAGCTTTTTTGCAGGCCTCGGGGCTGCCAGCAGTCAGGGCATTCTGATCAAGGGGTCCAATTACCTGGAGACGCTTTCGGAAGTCAGGACAGTTGTATTTGACAAGACCGGAACACTGACGGAAGGTCAGTTTGAAGTGACGGGGGTTTATCCTGAAGAAAAAGGGCCGGAAGGGAAAATGTTCGACCGGGATTCGCTGCTTGAACTTGCGGCTGTTCTGGAAAGCCATTCCTCGCATCCGATCAGCCTCAGCCTGCAGCGGGCCTACGGTAAAGAACCGGACCAGTCCCGGGTGAAGGAACTGAATGAGATCAGCGGATTTGGAGTGACAGGGCTGGCGGATCAGGTGCCGGCTGCTGCAGGGAACCGTAAGCTGATGGACAAGCTGGGCATTGCCTGCCCTGACAGAAAAAGCGCCGGAACCGTCATTTACCTGGCGTTCGACGGAAGGTATGCTGGCTGCATAGAAATCTCGGATGTTCCCAAACAGACATCGGGCAGAGCGCTTTCACTCCTGAAAAACGCCGGGATCCGAAAGACTGTGATGCTGACCGGGGATTCTCCGGAAGCTGCCTCAGAGATTGCTTCTGCTCTGAAGCTCGACGAATTCCATGCCGGGCTTCTGCCGGCAGATAAGGTCGCCCGGGTGGAGGAACTGATCGGTGACAGGCAGAAAAACGGAAAGGTCGCCTTCGTGGGTGACGGCATCAACGATGCACCGGTACTTTCAAGGGCGGATATCGGGATCGCAATGGGGGCTCTCGGTTCGGATGCGGCCATTGAGGCTGCGGATGTGGTCCTGATGGACGATGATCCGGTCAAGATCTCAAGAGCCATACGGATTGCCGGAAAATGCCTGAAGATCGTGCGGGAGAACATCATATTTGCGCTGGGAGTCAAGGG
>CACZSG010000064.1 GCA_902783665.1 uncultured Lachnospiraceae bacterium
CAAAATCCTTCTTTATCGCGGCGAACAGCCTGCCCGCATCCTCCTGCTCCATCACGTTTCCTTCTGGATCCGGCATGGGGCTTTCATAGTACGCATCGTCGCTGATCAGTTCTGAATTGCAGTAAACTTTCATGCCAAGCAGCTGATCTTCTTCCGCGGCCAGCACAGGCCAGGTTGCCTCCCTGTATTCCCTCTTTCCGTAAAGGGAAAGAAGTTCCTGTTCTACATCCTTCCGGTACATGGAGTACCCCCGGGTGTAAGTCCTGCCGTTCTTCAGCTTCACCCGGACCTGCTTCCATAAACCTTCAGCCTCCTGCATGTTTGTCTTATGGTAGGCCAGGCTTGCGTTGACAAACTGTTTCAGAGCCGCATATGTCTCATCATCGCACGGCATCTGCGCATGCTCCAGTCTCAGGTCCTCATATATATTTGAATCATACAGACAGCTGACCTGGTGGTCGACCGAAACAGCGATGGACTCTATCTCATCCTGCGCGGGCAGATATTTATCGTATCCGGTCAGATCAAACCGGAAACCGGCCCAGATACCAAAAGCGATGAGCAGACCTGCGGCAAAAGCTGCCTTTCCGGCGAAACATCTGCGGATGTCCAGCGTATATATCATCTGGATCAGCGCATAAATAAACAGGTAGCCCAGCAGAATTCCGAATATCATCCAGAAATCGGAAGCTTCTCCGGTTGCCTCTCCGAAGAACAGGCCGAAGACAAGCGCTGCCGTGACAGTAAGAACCACTTTGATACATTCCCCCGCGCCGAAAAATGTCATTGCCTTTCCGGCAGCTTCTGAAGGGCGCTTTTTGTAGATCAGCATCGATATGACAAGCAGAAGGACCGCTGCGGCCAAAGCCATCATGGCCAGCTTCCACCCGTCTCCGCCGTACCAGTTCCAGAAAGCCCTGAAGGTAAGGTTCAGCGGAGACAGCACTGCGGGCCCGATCCCTGAAGCCAGCCCACTTCTTGTCCCGATCATTGTATCATAAAAAGCACTCTGAAACCCGATGACGATCATGCCGATCAGGATATCCAGGAAGAAGAACACGACCGTTCCGAGAATGCCTGTCAGAAGCCTTCCTGTAAGCATCATGGCAAGCGTGGCGATCGCGAATGTATACAGGCAGAAGATCAGTCCGAGAATCCAGTTGCTGAACAGGCCGGCAGCTGTCTGTAATGTAAATACTCCCTTCACACCGGCAACGGCGCAGCTGAGGACGAACCAGATCAGTGCCGGGATCACGTAATCGGCAGCTCCGATCAGGACGTGGATCAGGAAAAGCTTCTCTCTTTTCACGGGAAGCGAATGATAAAGATCCACCCGGTTCTGGGAATGAAGCCAGGAAAAGCCGTTCCAGGCAGCTGTGACTCCCAGGGCAAGCGTACCCAGGATAAAGGGAAGCATCAGCTTCGATCCGGTGCCGACTCCGCCCCGGGTTATCTGCAGGAACATCTCCGTCATCTCCGCTCTGCTCACGGACATTCTATAGGGACTGTTCCCTTCCCATTCCCCGATCCTCATAAGGAAAAGAACCGGCCCGACCATGAAATATCCAAAACAGGACAGCACAAATACCCACATTTGTTTCCTGAAAAGTTCCTGAAAAAGCTTAAAAGAGGATGTTCTTGATTTCATAACCTGCCACCTCCGTTTCGCTGATAAATATCTCCTCGAGAGAAAGAGGGATGATCTCACTGAAAACAGGATCCGCCTCCTGCACCTTTTCCATGATCTCCTCCCGAATGCCCCGGGCCGTAATGATCAGGATGGTTCCCTGCCTGCGGACATCCAGGGTATCCAGTGCCTGCAGAAGGGCAGATTCCTTTTCCGGATCCGGAATGAGGCACTGTACCTTATGCATATGCATCTTCAGTTCTGTCAGGTCCCTGGAAAGGACCACCCCTCCTTCATGAAGCAGCCCGACCGTATCACAGAAATCCTCCAGCTCCCGCAGGTTGTGGGAAGCGATCACCGGTGTAAACGCGCGGTCCAGGATCTCCTGGGCAATCAGGCTTTTCACTGCCTGGCGCACGACCGGGTCCAGCCCATCAAAGGTTTCGTCGCATAAAAGATACTTTGTGCCGGCGCACAGCCCGAAGATCAGTGCAAGCTGTTTCTTCATTCCCTTTGAAAAAGTGGAGATCTTCCGCTTCTCCTCAAGCCCGAACCGTTCCATCAGTTCATGGAAGCGTTTCTCCTGGTACTCCGGGTATACGGTCATGTAGAACTGCAGCATTTCCAGAGGAACCGTGTTCGGGAATGCATAATTCTCGTCCGGAATATAAAATATCTTCTTCTTGATCTCCGGGTTTTCATAGATCCGTGCCCCATCCGAAAGGATCTCCCCCGAATCCGGCCGGATGATGCCCGCGATCATGCGCAGCAGCGTGCTTTTACCAGCTCCGTTTGTCCCGACCAGCCCGAAAATTTCACCGTCACGGATCTCCAGCGACAGATCCCGGATCGCCATGACACTTTCAAATGATTTAACCACATTCTTCACAGAAATCATGCCTTATCCCTCCATATCTCATCCAGCAGCGCTCCGACCGCTTCCCGATCCAGCCCCATGTCGCGTCCTTCCTTCAGGACTTCTTTCAGCTTCTCTTCATACTCACGCCGGCGTTCTTCCTTCACCTTCAGGTCCGGTGAAACAAAATTGCCTCTCCCCTTGACCGGGTAGATATACCCCTGCCGTTCAAGCTCGGCGTAAGCACGC
>CACZSG010000065.1 GCA_902783665.1 uncultured Lachnospiraceae bacterium
TATTCAGGCGCTCAGTCTCCGAAACTGATACCCATCAGCTTCGCTTCCTGTACGATCTGGTCCTTCGGGGAGACCATCTTCAGTTTTCCGGCCACTTCGCCCAGCGGGACCTTCTTCATCTTTCCGTTTACGATACCGACCATGTATCCGTACTCTTCTTTCATGATCAGGTCCGCGCAGGTAACACCGATACGGGTGGAAAGAACACGGTCGTACGGGCAGGGGCTTCCGCCTCTCTGTACATGTCCCGGAACGGTAACGCGCACTTCCGGTCCGTTCGCAAGACGGATCTCTTCTGCGATCTCATAGGCCACGGAAGGATACTTCTTGGCTTCGATCTTCTTCTTGTATTCCTTCTTGCTCAGCTTCGCGTCTTTCTTGGAAATAGCACCTTCGGCCACGGCAATGACGGTAAAGCCCTTTCCGGCTTTCGTTCTGGCGTCGATGGCCTCGATCACCTTCTTGATGTCGTAGGGGATCTCCGGAAGCAGGATAATGTCCGCGCCGCCCGCGATGCCTGCGTACAGGGTCAGCCATCCTACATGATGTCCCATGACTTCGACGATGAATACTCGGTTGTGGGAAGCTGCCGTTGTATGGATCTGGTCAATAGCCGCTGTGGCAATGTTTACGGCGCTGTAGAAACCGAAGGTCATATCTGTTCCCCAGATATCGTTGTCGATGGTCTTGGGAAGATGGATGATGTTCAGGCCTTCCTCACGGAGCAGGTTAGCTGTTTTCTGTGTGCCGTTTCCTCCAAGAATGACCAGGCAGTCCAGGCGAAGCTTGTAATAGTTCTGCTTCATGGCTTCTACCTTGTTCAGGCCCTTCTCATCCGGCTCTCTCATCAGTTTGAACGGCTGTCTGGAAGATCCGAGGATGGTTCCGCCCTTTGTCAGGATACCGGAGAAATCCTTGGAAGTAAGCAGTCTGTAATCTCCGTAGATCAGACCTTTGTAGCCGTTCATGAAACCATATACTTCCAGCTCCTGGATGTTGCTGGAAAGGCCTTTTACAACGCCTCTCATGGTTGCGTTCAATGCCTGGCAGTCACCGCCGCTGGTCAGTAATCCGATTCTTTTCATAATTTCCAATCCCTTTCATGTGTGTACAGGTATCACGGATGTTTATATATGTGTAAGTATACATCCTTTTTTCACAAGAATCAACGCAAAATTGTTCTGCAATTATGAAAATGTACCAATGGTCAAGCTGGTTTATATCCCAGTTGAAAACAAATGAAGCCGGGGGACAGATCTCTCTTCCCCCGGCTGGCTTCCGCTGCCTTATGTACAGTATTCTTCAGGCTCCCTGCTGCGCAGCTGCTTCGGTCTGAGCAGCCGTGCCGGTCTCGAAAACAGCCTTGGCCTTTTCAAGTCCCGGTCCCAGTTCCTCCACCGTCCGCTCGTAAGAGGCCTGAGCTTCCGCCTTGATCCCTGTCACGCCGGTGGTCTCCTCCAGGTGCTCCACATCGTCCAGGGCAAAGATATAATATTTGGAACCGTTGTTCGCAAAACGGTATACCCAGGTGGGGATCATGTCCACACCGACGATGGAGACCTTCCCGTTCACGGCCTGGTGCAGGGTGAGGTTGATGATCACGCCGTCCTCCGTATGGCCGTCCGGCATCTGGTCCATCAGATAGGCTCTCTGGTTGGTAAGGGCATTTCCCACGGAGAAAATGCAGAACATATTGTGAGAGCCATCGGCAGAGGTAAATACATCAATGGGCTGCTCGCAGTGCGGATGGCCGCCGATCAGCGCATCCACGCCAAGGTCGCAGAGTTTCTGGGCGATCTTCCGCTGTTCCTCACTTTCCTGCAGCTGGTACTCGATTCCCCAGTGCATGTCCGCGAAGATGAACCGCACGCCATCGGCCCGCATGTCGCGGATATTCTGTTCCGCTTCCGCGTAAAAATCATTCAGATAATCAGCATCATAGCTGTTGATCAGCTCTCCGTCCTCCGTCGTCACGGGGATTCCGTTCAGATCCACGCCGTCACCCTTTGTCTCGTAGACGTAGTTCATGAACCCTACCTTTACACCCTGGATATCGGCCACATAGTAGCGTTTGTCCTCCGGCCGCTGCCTGATGCCGGTATAGGCGATCCCTTTTTCGTCATAAACATCCATGGTACGGTGGAAGGGAACGCTGGAGCCGTCGTAGACATGGTTCGTCGCGTTCATCTGAAGATCCACGCCGCTGTCCCGGATATTCTCGATGATGATATCCGGAGACTTGAAATTCGGATATCCGGAATAACCGGCCTCTTTTCCGGCAAGCGTGCCCTCGAACTCGCAGGTCATGAAATCCGGTGCGCTGTAGTACGGAGTGATAAACTTGTAGATGCTGGAGAAATCGTACTCTCCGTTCGCGTCGGGATAAGATGTCAGGAACGGTGAATGCAGAAGCATGGAACCTGTACTGCCGACGGTGATCGTCTTCTCCTCAAAGATCTGCTCTGTCTCGGATTCGGTCTCCGTCTCGGTCTCAATCTGCACAGCAGGTTTCGGCTGCCTGCCTCCGAAAAGCTTTCCGAACATTCTGCCGATGCCTCTCCCCGCAAAAAAGAGCAGGAGCGCCAGCAGCACTGCTGCCAGGGCAAACACAGCCGCGCGGAGAATATCCTTCAGCCGTTCTTTTTTCATGAATTCCTGATAGGCCTCCGGCGACAGCTTTCTCTTCATGATCATGCGCCGGCGGTGTATTTTCTGCCGTTCTGCCCGGTAGTCCTCGTATTTGTCTAGCAGAAAGTAGAATAGTTTTACAAAGAGCGCCCCGATCAGCTTCAGGACCATCAGCAGAAAAGCGCCGACCGACTTCAGGACCTGCAGAACCTTTTCGCCTGCCTGTCTGGCAATCACGGCAGTTCCGCCGTCTGTCCTTTTTTTGCTGCCGCGTCCCGGCCTGACTTTTTCTCCGGAGGAGGTGTCGACCACCTCTCCTTCCAGACGTTCCACGGAAGACTTTTCCGTTTCATCGCCATGGTTCGTTGTTTTATTATCTGCTGCCATTTAGCAATCCTTTCAGAAATCAGCAGTCTGTCCCGCCTTGCCGGAACAGTGCTGAAATTATAGTATTTTTATGCCAACAATTATAGATTTGCCTTGTTTTATTGTCAATCCGGATTGTGGCGAAACCCGGCCTGATTCCGCCATTTACCTTATCTGAGCCTGTTTTCCGGGATGCTGCAGCCCCCTCTGGAATGTACTGCAGTTGCGCAGGTACCTTTTTTTTGATATGATAATGATTGTCTATGTTTCGTTAAAACAGTACAGCAGTGAAGGAGTACCCATGAGAATTCTGGACGCAGTCAAAACAGTTCTCCCTTCCGGGAAGAAAGAGCCGGTCGAGTATTATGACCTGTCAACCATCTGGAGCGGGTCTGAAAACACGGCGGATAAGATTCCGCTTGCCGATTATCCGCGTCCGCAGTTCCGCAGAAAAAGCTGGATCTGCCTGAACGGCGAGTGGAAATTCGCCGTCACGGATACCCGGGAGCGTCCCGCAGCGGCAGACGGCACCATTACGGTCCCGTTCTCTCCCGAAGCAGCCCGTTCCGGCGCAGGAATTCATCTGCAGCCGAAACAGTATCTGTGGTATTACAGAAACGTGACCTTGTCCGCACCCGTACAGGGCAACCGGCTCCTGCTTCATTTCGGTGCCGTTGACGAGCGATGCAGCGTCTGGTGGAACGGCAGGCTGGTCGGTTCTCACCAGGGCGGATATCTGCCCTTTTCCTTCGACATCACCCCTTACCTGCGCGAAGGGGCCAACTCACTCTGGGTCCGCGTGCAGGACGATTCCGATACCAGCTGCCATGCCTGCGGGAAACAGGCCCTGAATCCGGGCGGAATGTTCTATACGGCCCAGAGCGGGATCTGGCAGACGGTCTGGATGGAATGGGTTCCCGGGGAAAGGATCGAAGCGGTCCGGTTCACACCGCTGTTTGACGAGAAAAAGATCCGCATCGAAGTATCCCTGACCAGTCCCCTTCGTCTGGAGATCCATTTTCCGCAGAACGGCGTCTGCACCTGCTCCTGTGTGCTGCCCAGAGACTTTTCCTTAAATAAGGAAACCGGCCTCTGCACTGCCGTCCGGGAGATCGTCCTTTCCGATTTTCATCCATGGTCCCCCGAAGACCCGTGGCTGTATCCTGTATGGCTTTCCACGCAGACCGATCTTGTGCAAAGCTACTTTGCCATGCGCAAATACTCTGTCGGGCCTGATGAAGAGGGCATTCCCCGCCTGATGCTGAATAACCGGCCCTATTTTTTCAATGCCGTGCTGGATCAGGGCTACTGGCCCGAGACCCTGTATACGCCGCCCTGCGACGAGGCAATCGTCTATGATCTGAACCTTGCAAAAAAACTGGGATTCAACACAGTCCGCAAGCACATCAAGATCGAACCGCTGCGCTGGTACTATCACTGCGACCAGATGGGGCTGGTCGTATGGCAGGACATGGTAAACGGCGGCGGGCGCCCCTTCCTGCCCTTTGCCTGCTGGCTTCCCACGCTGCTGCCTGCGGTGACCACCAGGGTCCGCGATTCCCACTATCACCTGTTCCGCCGCGCCGGAAAAGGAAACAGGGAACGCTGGCTTGAGCAGCTGGATGAGATGATCGCTCATCTTTACAATTGCCCCTGCATCGGCATGTGGATTCCGTTCAATGAGGGATGGGGCCAGTTTGACGCGAAGGAAACGGCTCTTCGTGTGAAAGAGGCAGACCCGACCAGGCCGGTGGACCATGCCAGCGGCTGGTTCGACCAGGGCGGCGGGGACATCCGAAGTGTCCATAATTATTTCCGGAAGCTGAAAGTTCCTGTTTCGCTATATAAAAAAGGGAAAGAAAGCAGAGCTTATGTCATTTCCGAATACGGCGGCCTTACCTGTCCGGTACCCGGGCATCTTTTCTGCAGCAAAAGCTACGGCTATCGCACCTGCAAAACCACAGAAGCCTTCGAAAAAAAATTCAACGCACTGATGAAGCAGATCCGCGCTCTGGAGAAGAAAGGACTGTCCGGCGCTGTCTATACTCAGCTGTCGGATATTGAAGAAGAGATCAACGGACTTGTCACTTATGACCGAAAGGTCGAAAAACTGCACAAAAAAAGCGGGTGATGGGAATCGAACCCACGTGTCCAGCTTGGAAGGCTGGTGTTCTACCATTGAACTACACCCGCAA
>CACZSG010000066.1 GCA_902783665.1 uncultured Lachnospiraceae bacterium
ACATGACGATATCATTTATGTCGGGAAGGCAGTTGTCCTGAAGAACCGGGTGCGGCAGTATTTCCAGAGCAGCCGGGGAAAAAGCGTGAAGATCCAGCAGATGGTGCAGCGGATCCGGCGCTTTGAATACATTGTGACCGACTCTGAGCTGGAAGCCCTTGTGCTGGAATGCAACCTGATCAAGGAACACAGGCCCAAATACAACACCATGCTGAAGGATGACAAGGGGTACCCTTTCATCCGCGTGACCGTGCAGGAAGCCTTTCCCAGGATCCTTTATTCCCACCAGATGCACAAGGACAAATGCAAGTACTACGGTCCCTACACCAGCGCCACGGCGGTGAAAGATACCATCGACCTGATCCGCAAGCTTTATAAGCTGCGCTCCTGCAGCAGGAACCTGCCCAGGGACATCGGTCTGGAGCGGCCCTGCCTGTACTATCACATCGGACAGTGCCAGGCACCGTGCCAGGGGTATGTGACCCAGGAGGAGTACGGCCGCTCCCTGGAACAGGCCATGGATTTCCTGAACGGGAATCACCAGCCGGTCCTGAAGATGCTGGAGGCGAAGATGAAGGAAGCCTCCGAAAAGATGGAGTTCGAAAAGGCCATGGAGTACCGGGATCTGGCTGCCAGCGTGCGTCATGTGGCGGAGCGCCAGAAGATCACCCGGGGCGACGGCGAGGATAAGGACGTGATGGCACTGGCCAACGAAGGAAACGACGCGGTGGTGCAGGTGTTCTTTATCCGGGGCGGAAAAATGATCGGCCGCGACCATTTCTACCTTCAGGCCGCGCCGGGGGATTCCAAGTCGGTCATTCTGGACAGCTTTGTGAAGCAGTACTATGCCGGAACTCCCTTCGTGCCCCGGGAACTGATGCTGGAGACAGATATAGAGGACCGGGATGTGGTGGAACAATGGCTCTCCGAAAAGCGCGGGCAGAAAGTGCATGTGACCGTGCCCATGCGGGGAACCAAGGAAAAACTGGTGGAGCTTGCCAGGGACAACGCGAATATCGTGCTGCGCCAGGACAAGGAACGGATCAAGCGGGAGGAAGGCCGCACCATCGGTGCCGTGCGGGAGCTGGAGAATCTGCTGCAGCTTTCCGGTATCGTCCGGATGGAAGCCTTCGATATTTCCAATATCAGCGGATTTGAGTCGGTGGGCTCCATGATCGTCTACGAGCACGGAAAGCCGAAGCGGAACGATTACCGCAAATTCAAGATCCGCACCGTGGAAGGCCCGAACGACTACGCCAGCATGGAAGAGGTGCTGACCAGACGTTTCACCCACGGCCTCGAAGAAAAGAAAGAACTGGAAGAGAAGGGTGAGGATGCCTCCCTTGGCAGCTTCAGCCGTTTCCCGGATCTGCTGATGATGGACGGCGGAAAAGGCCAGGTGAACATCGCGCTGCAGGTACTTTCCAGACTGAACCTGGATATTCCCGTGTGCGGCATGGTGAAGGACGACTTTCACCGGACCCGGGGGCTGTATTTCAACAACGAGGAGCTGCCGATCGATACCCGGTCGGAGTGCTTCAAGCTGATCACCCGGGTGCAGGACGAGGCGCACAGGTTCGCCATCGAATTCCACCGCAACCTGCGAAGCAAGGCGCAGACCCACTCTATGCTGGAGGAGATCCCGGGCATAGGACCGGCGCGCAGGAAGGCGCTGCTGAGGACCTTCAAATCGATGGAAGGCATCCGGGACGCTTCCCTGGAGGAGCTGGCGAATGCCGAATCGATGAACGCGGCCAGCGCGGCCCGCGTGTATGCTTATTTTCACGAAAACAACCAGGAGGAGACGGATCCACCTGTGACAGTCGGGGATGGTACTGACTCTGAGCAGACAGGAGCCTCCGCCGAAGAATAACTGTAAGAAAAGGAGAGGTCGACATGGCCGGAAGCGTAACCATTGAAAAACTGGCTGAAAAGATGAACCTGAAAAATCTGAACCCCGGCATAGACCTTCGGAAAAAGAGGATCGTCACTTCCGAGATCAACCGTCCGGCCCTTCAGATGACAGGATATTTCGATCACTTCTATTCCGAGCGTGTCCAGATCGTCGGGTATGTGGAATATACCTATCTGGAAAGCCAGCCCAGGGAAAAGAAGATAGAAGTCTACGAGAAGTTTCTTTCCTATAATATCCCCTG
>CACZSG010000067.1 GCA_902783665.1 uncultured Lachnospiraceae bacterium
CAGCAAAGCCTTCTGAACGCTTCGCTTTTGGCCGAAGCCGAAGGGAGCATATTCAGAAGGCCTTGCCGCTTCCGTATGTAGAGCAAAAAAGAAGGTAATCAGCCTTTTACGGCTCCTGCCATCATACCTTTGACCAGCTTATCCTGGAAGATGATGAACAGAATGATCATGGGCAGTGCGGAAAGCACCAGCACCGCAAGCATCAGCGGCATATCCGCGGAATGCTCGCCCTTGAACTGTCCCAGCGCCAGCGGAAGGGTCTTCTGCGAAGCGGAGGTCAGCAGTGTATTCGCGAACGCGAATTCGTTCCACATGGAAACACCGTTGTAGATGGCCAGTGTGGAAAGTCCGGATTTGGACAGCGGCAGGATGATCTTGAAGAAGTTGTTGTACTTGTTGCAGCCGTCGATCTCGGCGGATTCTTCCACTTCCTTCGGAATGGTCATCATGAACGCTGTCAGGATGAACACGGACATGGGAAGCGCGAAGGTAACATACGGTCCCAGCAGGGAGATCAGCTTGTCACGCAGATGCATGTCGTTGGTCATCTTGAAGATGGGGATCAGCGTTACGTGCATCGGGATGGACATACAGGCCACGATGCCGGCATAGATCAGGTTTCTCAGTTTGAATTTCATACGGGAAAGCGGATAAGCCGCGAACGCCGCGATGATCAGCATGATCACCAGGGACAGCGCCACGATGAATACGCTTCGTCCGAAGTAACCGAAGAAACCGTTCTCCACAATGTGCGGATAGTTGTCAAAGTACCAGGGATCCGGCATGTGGAACACGCCCTGGGTGAGCATGTCGAACTGTTTCCGGAAGGAGTTGAAGATCATGAAAATGAACGGGATCAGCGCCACCAGCAGCCAGAGGATGGCAAAGAAATAGGCAAATCCCCATGCGATCCTGCTCTTTGTCTTCTGTTTGCGGTAATTGATTTCCTGATTATTATTCATCTTAGTAATCCTCCTTTACCACAAAGATTCTGTTGAACAGAAGCGCAATGAACGTGATCAGAATGAACATGCCGGCTGCCACGCAGGAACCGTAGCCCATGTTGAACTCGGAGAAGGACAGGCGGTACATGTAGGTGGCCATCAATTCGGTGCCTCGTGCCGGTCCGCCCTGAGTCATGTTGAATACCATGTCGAAGTATTTCAGAGAACCGATCAGGGACATGGTACATGCGGTCTTGAAGATAGGTCCAAGAAGCGGGATGGCAATCTTGAACAGATAGTCTTTTCTGGTACATCCGTCGATCACGGCCGCCTCGTACAGGGAGGCGTCGATGTTGCTGTAGCCGGCGATGAAGTATACCATGTAGAATGGCGTGAACTGCCATGCCATAACGCCGATGACGGCGAACAGAGCCTGCGGGTTCTTACCAAGCAGGTCAATGATGGTCCTCTTGCCGTTAATGAACGTAGCGATACCGGTGAAAAGACCGTCGTTGGTGGAAAGGATGTAGTTGAACAGGAAAGCGATGGCAACAGAGCTCATCAGGTACGGAAAGAACCAGATGATCTTGAAGATGTTGGTCTTCTTGCCGGTGGCATCCAGGAAGGTTGCAAGCAGCAGACCGATGGGGATCTGCAGCAGGATGGAGAAGATCATGACCACGATGTTGTGTCCGAAGGACATCCAGAACACTTGATCGCTGATCAGGGTCTTCCAGTTTTCCATTCCGACAAAGATCTTGTCGGCAGAGATACCGTTCCACTTGTAGACGCTGGTACGGAAGGTATCAAAAATAGGATAGATCATATAGATCAGGATGAGCAGCAGAGCCGGAGCCAGAAAGACGGTTGCTGCGATCGCGGTGCTCTTCGCTCTCGCTTTTTCCAGGCTGTTGTTTTTCATAAGCGTATACTCCTTTTTACTGTATTCCGGTGAAAACCGCTGAATCATCTTGTCTGCTCCGCGGAGCCTTTTCCTTTCCGGACTCAGCCGCTGTCTTCCGGCCGGCTTTTCCGTTCAGGATAAAGTTACCCGCAGGAGTTTTCCTGCGGGTAACTGTTAGTCCGTAAACAGGACTGCTTTCTTTTTATGAATCAGTTTTCACAGGCGATTGATTATACGATTGATCACTCAGCCAGTGCTGCCTGCATAGCGGCATCATGCTCTTCGCCGATTTCCTGCGGAGTCTTTTCCAGACCGAACAGCTCTGTCATGCAGTTCTTATGAACTTCTGTTACAGATGCCGGCAGGTACTGGTCATACCACAGCTGTACGTTGGAAGCGTTGAAGAATACGTCTGTGATGGTAACCATAACCGGATCGGTGATAGCGGTCTCATAACCCTTGATGGACGGAGTTGTGCTGTTTTCGTTCAGCTGTCTCTCGTTGTAGATATCGTCGTTGTAGTACTGGGTTGCCAGAACGTAGCAGGCATTCAGCTTGTCCTCGTCAACAGAGCCGTCTTCCTTCCAGCAGTTGAAGGAGAAGCCGTTGCCGATTGCGGTACCGATTTCAACGTTCTGCGGAACGCCGGCTGCCTTAGCTTCTTCGTCTTCCGGGAAACGGAACACGCCGATGTTCTCGGTGTACCATTCGGGGTTATCTGTGTTGAAGGATCTTGCCTGCCATGAGCCGTGAAGCATCATAGCGCAGGGGTTGTTGTACATAAGAGCGCGGTCTTCGCCGTTGTCTGTGATCAGAGAGTTGAAGCCGTCGTTGAAGTATCCCTTCTTTACCCAATCCTGGATCTTTTCACCAGCATAGATGAATGCATCGGAGGTGAAGGAACCGGTCTGCTCGTAAGCAGCGTCGAATTCAGCATTTCCGGAGTGACGGGCTACCAGGTACATATAGTACATGGAACCAGTCCACTTGGAACCGTTAGCCAGTGAGAACGGAACATAGCCGGCCTCGAGGAGCTTGTCACATACTTCTTCGAGCTGTGTGATGGTTTCCGGAACTTCTACGCCAACTTCTTCGAAGATGGTCTTGTTGTAGAAGATGTCGCATCCGGAAAGTCCGCCGAACGGGATGGCCAGGATCTTGCCGTCGTAGGTGGACTGAGCAACTGCTGCGTCGATGAAATCCGGATGATCATAGGTGTTGTAAAGATCTGTGATATCATTTACAAAACCGGATTTGTAGTATTCAGCCATCGGGCCGCCGCCCCAGTGGATGTACATATCCGGAGCTTCCTGAGCTGCCATGGCAACGATCAGCTGCTGTTTGTAATTATCGTTCTGCTGATGTACCTGGTTTACGGTGATGTTCGGATAGTCAGCCATGAAACGGGCAACTGCGTCTTCCTGGATTGCCTTTGTGGGATCCTCTGTAGCGATGTCCCAAAGGGTGATGGTCAGGGGCTCGGTTGTAAGTTCCGGGATGTTCTTTGCTTCTTCAGCACCGGCATTCACGACTGCCAGGGAGCTGATCATTGCGGTTGCCAGAACAGCAGCCAAAAGTTTTTTGCTCATACGGTAATTCCTCCTTTTTTTGTTTCTGTACCGCCGGTCTGCTATTACGCATTAGCGCAGACCATTGACACAATAACTAATTTTTCTGCGTTTCCGCATTTGGTATTGACATTATATTAAACAAGAGCTTTTATATATACCATTTTTCTATTGAATTTATCACTTTTCTTTGATATTATTGCGTTGACTGCCAGATTTTGCGGGCAGTCTCCGTCAAAAACACGGATTTCGACGGTTTTCCCCGTCAATTTTACTTTTAAGCGGGCAAAATGACGGAAATCTCTTCTATTATATAAAGAGGAAGCGCATAAATTGATTCTTTCCTAAACATTAATCTTATATGGTATCTTCCCTTCAATTCGATCTTATATGGAAACAAGAAAATCATAGACTGGCAAAATTCTGAAACTTTTAATGTAAAGGAGCGGCTTAGATGAATTATTCTTATTTACAGCAGTATGTCGCAAACCATCTCCGCACCCGTGTGCGCCGCTTTACCCCGGAACGGAAGCTTGTCTCAGAATTCTCTGTTCCGGGTTTCTGTGACGATTCCTTCTGGTACCAGCGCCTGATCGAGTTATACCCTGCCGGGTCCCTTCCCCCGGGACAGCCGGTCTTCATTGCGGCAGGCGAAAAACTGATCTATGCTTTCAGCCCCGGTGAATCATATCATTACCTGATCGGCCCCTGCCTGTGTGAAGAAGAGACAGGATTTCTGTATAATCTTCCTGTCCTGCCTAAAAAATCGGAGACAGGCACGCTGGACCTGACAGAGCCGACGCTGACCTACTCTGTCAACATCTTCCCCTGCACCCTCCTTTCCCTGGCGGAAGACACTTTGCTTCTCTTCTATGCAGACACACCGGAAAGCGCTCCGACTCCCCTGACCCCTTCAGCACTGATCAGCAGAAACTGCATAGAGGATCCCCACGCGGCCAGCGTCTGGAAGAATTTCAACCGGCTTCTCCTTCACAACATGGAGAACAACATCTATCACAACCCCTATAACCAGGAGATCCGTGAATATACCGCCCTGGAGAACGGGGACGTGGACACGGTCCGCCGCATCCAGAAGGAGGACTACAACGCCCGCCGCGGCCTTCTCTCCGACGATCCCGTCCGCCAGGAGCTGTACATGGGCATTGTCATCATCACCCTCTCCCGCAGCGCAGCCGCCAGAGGCGGCGTCTCCCCGGAGGCCTGCTATTCCCTGAGCGACGCAGCCATCCGCGAAATGGAAGCCTGCAAAGACCCCGCCTCCGTCCACCAGGTGGCCCGTTCCACCCAGCTGCGCTACGCCATGCTGGTGAAAGAGCAGAAAGGCAACCGCCCCGCCCAGGACATCCCGGAGACCGCATCGGACAACCTGCACATCTCCCACTGCAAAGACTACATCTTCGCCCACCTGAACCAGAAGCTGTCCGTAAAAATGATCGCGGAGGCCATCGGACTGGAGCCCAACTATCTCTCCGCCCTGTTCGGGAAGTGCGAGAAGATCCCGCTGAAGCAGTACATCCTGCGCGAGAAGATCAACCTGGCCCGCAACATGCTGGCCTACTCGCCCTACTCCTATATAGAGATCGCCAACTACCTGGGTTTTTCCTCCCAGAGCCATCTGGGAGAACAGTTCCGCCGCTTCACCGGCATGACCCTGCACCAGTACCGCAGCCGCTACGGCAAGGAAGACTTTCTGCAGGATGCGATGAGTCAGAGGGACGTTCACCAGTGACTCATCTAAAAGTTGTAAACTCCATCCATTTCTGATATTGTAGTAAACAGAGGAAGTCTGTTTTTACAGTCTTCCGAACTATCAAAAGCAGCAACCGCCGTCTTCTTAAACAGCGGCTAAAGGGAGGATTATTTACATGAGAAAAACCAAGATCATCTGCACCATCGGTCCCGCCTGCGAGTCCGAGGAAATGCTGAAAGCGCTCTGCAAAGCCGGCATGAACGTTGCCCGTCTGAACTTTTCACACGGCACACACGCGGAGCACCTGGCCCGCATCGACCGGATCAAAAAAGTGCGCGAAGAGCTGAACCTGCCCATCGCCATCATGCTTGACACCAAAGGCCCGGAATACCGCATCGGCACGTTCAAGGACGGCAGTGTCATGCTGAACACGGGCGATCACTTCACTTTCACCACGGAAGACGTGGAAGGGGACAACACCATCGTATCCGTCAGCTATAAAGGCCTGGCGCAGGAACTCGTGCCGGGAGACCGCATTCTCCTGAACAACGCGCTGCTGGAGTTCCTGGTGCGCTCCACCGACGGAACACGCATCGAGACCGAAATCCTGACCGGCGGCGAGCTTTCCAACCGCAAGAGCATGAGTTTCCCCGGAAAGCACATCAAGCAGGCCTATCTCTCCGAGCAGGACAAGGATGATATCCGTTTCGGCGTGGAGAACGACATCGACTTCATTGCATGTTCCTTTGTATCGGTCGCTCAGGACCTGGTGGATGTACACGACTGGCTGAAAGAACTTGGAAAAGATGACACCGTAGAGCTGATCGCCAAGATCGAAAACCAGTCCGGCTGCGACTATATCGAGGACATCTGCCGGCAGTGCAGCGGCGTCATGGTAGCCCGCGGCGACCTGGGCGTGGAAGTTCCGCTGGAGCACCTGCCCGCCATCCAGAAAGAGCTCATCACCAAGTGCCGCATGCTGGGCAAGCGCGTCATCACCGCCACCGAGATGCTGGAATCCATGATCCACAACCAGCGTCCCACCAGAGCAGAGGCCTCCGATGTGGCCAACGCCGTCTATGACGGCACCAGCGCTGTCATGCTCTCCGGCGAGACTGCTGCCGGCTCCTATCCGATTCAGGCTGTGGAGACCATGGCAAAGATCACCGAAGCCACCGAGAAGAACATCCATTACGCACACCGGTTCCACAATTTCAGTTTCGATATCCGCAACGATGTGGACGCCATTTCCCACGCAACCGCGGGCATGGCCATCGACATCGGCGCTAAGGCCATCGTGGCATGTTCCATCTCCGGCATGACCGCCCGGATGGTCTCCCGCTTCAGGGCTCCGGTGGACATTATCGGCCTGACCACCAACGACAAGACCTGGCGCCGGCTTGCCCTTTCCTGGGCTGTCACACCCATGAAATGCGAGATCTTCCCGTCCACGGACGTCCTCTTCTACAGCGCGAAAAAGATCGCCGTGGAAGCCATGGGACTGAAGTCCGGTGACAAGATCGTCATCACCGGCGGCGTGACAACCGGTCAGACCGGAAATACAAACCTGATCAAGATCGAAGAAATCTAACTGCTCATGGAATTGGGATTACAGGATACTTCTGGTTTTAAAAAACTGATAATTGTTTAAGAAGAGACTTGGAGTTATGAGTATTCTATGCATGGGTTCCTCCGTCATGGACGTGACTGCCCTGGGTGTCCCCGGGCAGCATGCCTGGAGGGAAAAACAACGCATTCCTCAGATCCGGATGGCCCCGGGCGGCGATGCCGTCAATCAGGCCATCCGGCTTTCAGATATGGGGGAACAGGTCTTCCTTTTTACCGGGACAGGCTGCGATGAGATGGGCGGATATCTTGTCAGCCAGCTGGAATCCCGAGGGGTGGCGGCTTCTTTCATCGCCCGCCGGCCGGACCTGACCACCGGGACTTCCGTCGTTCTGGTCAGCACCGACGGGGAGCGGACCATTTTTTCTGCCGGAGGCGCATACCAGACGCTTTCTGCGGAACATCTTCCCCAGCTTGCCGACCCGCTCCTGAAGGATCTGCAGGCTGTTTCCATCGGAAGCCTTCTGCAGATGCCGCTTCTGGAGAGCTCCGGATTTGCCGCCTTTCTTGAAGAAGCAAGGTCCCGCCAGATCAGAGTTTTTGCGGACCTTGCGTCCGACAAAACCGAGGCGGAATTTTCCCGGATCACTCACCTGCTTCCTTTCATCGACTACTTCATGCCCAGCCTGAAGGATGCCCTTCTGATGACCGGGGCCCGCAGTGCCGCGGAAGCTGCCGGAATCTTTCAGGCCTATGGCTGTGCAAATGTCATCATAAAATGCGGGGCTGACGGCTGCTTCTGCCTGTCAGACGAATTCACGGGCAATGTTCCTGCCATCTGCGTAGAACCTGTGGATACGACCGGCGCCGGAGATACCATGATCGCCTGTTTCATCCACGGACTTCTGAATGGAATGCCGATGGAATCTGCCTGCCG
>CACZSG010000068.1 GCA_902783665.1 uncultured Lachnospiraceae bacterium
TCACATCATTGAACTGAAAAACATCACAAAGACCTATGAAGATGGTTTTACAGCGGTCTCCGACTTTAATCTGTATGTCAGAAAGGGCGAGTTTGTCACTTTCCTTGGACCTTCCGGCTGCGGAAAGACCACGACGCTGCGCATGATCGCCGGCTTTGAACTTCCGACCAGCGGAGAGATCCTGCTGAACGGAAAGAACATCGCGGGTCTGCCGCCTTACCAGAGACCCATCAATACGGTATTTCAGCGCTATGCGCTGTTCCCGCACATGAATATTTATGAGAACATTGCTTTCGGTCTGCGCCAGAAGAAACTTCCGGAGGATGTGATCGTTAAAAAGGTGAAACGCGTGCTGGAGCTGGTGGATCTGGAAGGATTCGAGACCAGGTCCGTGAGCACGCTTTCCGGCGGACAGCAGCAGCGTGTGGCGATCGCCCGGGCTGTTGTGAACGAACCCGAGATCCTTCTGCTGGACGAGCCGCTGGGCGCTCTGGACCTGAAAATGCGCAAGGAGATGCAGCTGGAACTGAAGAGCATGCATGACCGGCTGGGGATCACCTTCATCTATGTGACGCACGACCAGGAAGAAGCGCTTACCATGTCGGATACCATCGTGGTCATGTCTGAAGGAAAGATCCAGCAGATCGGAAAGCCGGAAGATATCTATAACGAACCTAAGAACGCCTTTGTCGCGGACTTCATCGGGGACAGCAACCTGTTCAACGGCATTATGACGGGCCCGTTCCGCGCCAGGTTCTGCGGCGGAGAGTTCGAATGTGTGGATGATGTGGAAAAGGGGACCCATATCACGGCTGTGGTCCGTCCGGAAGACGTGATCATTACGCCGGAAGAGGAAGGGACCATTCACGGGGTCGTCACCTCTGTGATCTTCAAGGGCATCCACTATGAGATCACGGTGGTCACCGGAAAGAACGAGATGGTGATCCAGTCCGTCAAGGCCGCGAAGGTGGGCGACCGCGTCGGCATGCGTGTGGATCCGGACAATATCCACATCATGATCGCGGAAGACCACACCAATTATTTCCTGGCGGACATCAATTCCGACTTCCGCCTGGAATTCAACGGAAAGCGCCTGGATACCAGCGTGACAAAGATCATCCGCGGCAGCAGGCGGAACGAGGACGGCACCATCATGGACGCGAACGGGGACGTGATCGACCCGCAGCGTACCAGGATCATGGTATCCATCCAGCCGGAGGACATTCAGATGACTGACCAGGTGGAAGACGGACTGGTAGACGGATATATCAGCAACCTGATCTACAAGGGAGACCATTACAGCTATGTCATCCGTACGGAGCTGGAGCAGGATTTCATCGTTGACGACGAAGACCTCTGGAACATGGATGACCATGTGGGCCTGATCATGCCGGTAGAAAAAATGTCCTTCCGGCTGAAAAAATAAGGATGCAGAAAAGGCGGGCGTCCGGTGCTCTCCGCGCCGTTTTGTCCGTGACCGCATCCGACGCTGACTAAAGACTGATACTACAGGAAGGAACCAATCTCATGCATGCTCTGAAGATCTCCAGAAAAAGCCTGGGCATTCCCTACGCCGTTTTTCTGCTGCTGTTTATCGCGCTTCCGCTGGTCGTTCTGTTCTACTATGCATTTACGAACGGGCAGGGACAATTTACCATATCGAACCTGACCGGATTCTTTACGGATCCGAATACACTCGGAACTCTGTGCTACAGCTTCGGCATCGCGCTGGTCACGACACTGGTGTGCCTGCTGCTGGCTTATCCCACTGCCTTTATCCTGGCAAACAGCCATCTGAAGCAGAAGCATGTCCTTCTGCTGCTGTTCATCATGCCGATGTGGATCAACTTTTCCCTCCGGATCACGGCGCTGAAGGAGATCCTGACGCTGATCGAGGGGAATCTGGCACGCTACCCGTTCTTCAACGCGGTGGTCGGTATGACCTATGACTTTCTCCCGTTCATGATCCTTCCCATCTACAATACGCTTTCGAGGCTGGACGGATCTCTGATCGAAGCCGCGAAGGATCTGGGAGCCAACGACACGGGCGCTTTTCTGAAGGTGACGCTTCCTCTTTCCGTACCGGGGATTATCAGCGGAGTTTCCATGGTGTTCCTTCCGGCCATGACCAACTATGTTGTGCTCGACATGCTCTACAACAGCACCTATATCATGGGCAGCCTGATCGGAAGTTATTTCTCGGCCTACAACTGGCACGGAGGCTCCATGATTGCGCTCATTCTGCTTGCCATTATCATCCTGTTTACGCTGCTGACGCACGGAATGGAAGAGGATAATGAGAACCCGGTAGGAGGTGCCCTGTTATGAAGAAATACGGAAGACTTTGCTTTATCCTGTTTGTCCTTCTGTTTCTGTATGCGCCGATCCTGATCCTTACGGTATACAGCTTCACGGATGCCACGACGATCGGAGCCATCCGCGGATTCTCCCTGCACAACTATGTGACCCTTTTTACCACGCCCGAGCTTCGTGACATGATCCTGGGAACATTGCTGCTCGCGGTGTCGGCTGCGTGTCTTGCCACCATTCTTGGAACGCTTGGGGCGATCGGCGCCTTCTATTCTTCCAAGAAGGTGGGAACTTTCATGGATTCCCTGAATCAGGTTCCGGTGATCAACGCGGATGTGGTCACGGGTTTTTCCATCTGCATCCTGCTGGTCGTGGTGTTCGGCATCAGCAAGGATACTTTTATCCCGCTGGTAGTCGGCCATGTGGTGCTCTGTGCGCCGTTTGTCTACCTCTCCGTGATCCCGAAACTGAAACAGATGGATCCCTCCATCTATGAAGCGGCCCTGGATCTGGGCGCGTCCCCGGCGAGGGCTCTGCGGGATATCGTGCTGCCGCAGATCTCCTCGGGTGTGGTCTCCGGCTTTGCAATGGCCATCACGCTTTCACTGGATGATTACTTTATTGCCACTTACACGAAACCTGCAACCTTCGACACGATCAGCACCTACGTTGTAAATGCGACGAAAGGATCACAGACCACCATCAAGACAGCCCTGTGGGCATTGTCTGCTGTCATCTTTGTGATCGTTGCGCTGATCGTAACATCAGCCAATGTCAGGGCTTCACGGGCAGACCAGAAAGAGAGGGCAAAGGCATGAGCAGAATAAAGAGGATCCCGGCAGTTCTTCTTGCGGCAGGGTTTTGTATTTCCGCTGCAGGCTCCGCTCTTTTCCTTCCGGGAACAGGTCTGACGGCGGAAGCTTCTTCTTCGGATAAGACCATTCTCCGCGTCTGCAACTGGGAAGAGTATATCGACCTGGGGGACTGGGACGAGGAAGAAGTGATCGACCTGGAGAGCGGCGATATTTTCGGAGAGAACTCCATGGTCAGCGACTTTGAGGAATGGTATAAAGAGACCTACGGAAAAGAGGTCGTGGTGGAATACTCCACCTTCGGGACCAACGAGGATCTTTATAACATGCTGACGCTGGGCGACGAGTACGATCTTGTCTGCCCGTCTGAATACATGTTCATGAAGCTGATGGCGGAAGATATGCTGGTCCCTCTCTCGGATGACTTTTTTGACGGGGAGGATGAGAACAACTACTATACCAGAGGCGTTTCTCCCTATATCCGGAACATTTTCGATACCCACGAGATCAACGGCGAGAACTGGAGCAAGTATGCGGCCGGTTATATGTGGGGCATCACCGGCATTGTCTATAATCCCGAAGTCCTGACCCAGGAGGAGGCGTCCACCTGGAAGATTCTTGACGACCCGGCCTACAGCCGCCAGGTCACCATCAAGGATAATGTCAGGGACTCGTATTTCGCGGCCGTCGGGGCGCTGAAGGCGGATCTGCTGACCAGTGAGGAATTCCGTACGGCTCCTGATTATGCGCAGAGACTGGAAGAGGAGATGAACGATGTCTCACCGGAGACGATCGCGATGGTGCAGGACTATCTGCAGGATGTAAAGAACAATGTCTACTCCTTCGAAACAGACTCCGGAAAAGCTGACATGATCACCGGAAAAGTAGTCGCGAATTACCAGTGGTCCGGAGATGCCGTTTATACCATGGACCAGGCCGACGAGGATGACTACGAGCTCTGCTTTGCGGTGCCGGAGGAATCCACCAACATTTATTTCGACGGCTGGGTTATGCTGAAGAACGGGATCCGGGAGAATGCGGAAAAACAGCATGCCGCGGAGGCCTTCATCAATTTCTGCTCCCGTCCGGACAACGTCGTCCGCAACATGTACTATATAGGCTATACCTCCGTGATCGGAGGAGGAGAGGATCCCCGCGTTTTCGAGTATCTGGACTGGAGCTACGGCGCGGAAGAGGATGAAGAAGAGGTGACGGATTATCCGCTCGGCTATTTCTTCTCCGGAGATCCCGGTGACGAGGATTATGTCATCACGGCACCGACGGATCAGCTGAACCGTCAGCTGGGGACCCAGTATCCTTCCGAGGAGACCATTTCGCGTTCTTCCATCATGATCTATTTTGACGGAGAAAAGAATGATGTGATCAACCAGATGTGGATCAATGTCCGGTGTTACAACATCAAAGATGTGCCGGTATGGATCTGGATCCTGGCGGCCGGTATTCTGGCCGGACTGTTCTTCCTGTATGTGAATGCCAGGAGAATGAGAAAAATGTACGCCTGAGGGGTCAGACCCCATGACAGAAATGTTACGTCCGTTAACAGCTTTGTCATGGGGTCAGGCCCCTGTTTTCATTCACGGCCCGATATGGTAAAATATGTTCTGGTCTGTTGAATGACCGGAATTTTTAATGGGAGGCGCGAAGATGGAACTGTCGGAACTGGTCAGATATGCCAGGGATAAATACGGGATCCAGGAACAGCATAAGTGGTCGGATTTCCCCGGCTTTTCTGTTCTCTGCCATCCGAAAACCGGCAAGTGGGCAGCACTTCTGATGCGCCAGTGGGATTCGGAGACCGGGACACAGCTGGAACGGTGTGACCTGAAGTGCGGAAGGGAAAGTCTGCCCCGTTTTCGGAAGTCTTTTCTTACGCAGCCGGTCCGCATGCACGGAAAAGACTGGATCGGCATTATATTTGACAGAACAACGGAAGAGAAAACGGTCTTCGGGCTGTTTGACCAGGCAGTCGCAGCCGGGAACCAGGCCGGTTTTACCATTGTGCTTCCTGAGCGAAGGACGGTCGAAAAGGGAGGCTATCACGAGACGCCCCTGCCGTTTGCCGGTATGAACCGTCCAAAGGAAAAAGAGGCGGTCCCGGAACGCCTGAGGGAAATGAAGCGCCTGTTTGAGTACGGAAGCCAGTCCGCCTCTTCCAGGGCGGAAAATTTTTACCGGCAGGCCCTGTTCATGCAGGATTATGAGGATGAAGTGCCCTGGACGGGAAGCTTTGTCTGCTATTTTCCAACCTACCATGATATGACGACACAGCAGCTGCGCGGTTATTTTACCTGGAGGACACATCTGCGCCGGGGAAAGTTCGAACCCATTTCGTCCTCGGCCGCCTATGTGTATATCTACGAGCTTCTGAACGGGATCGGTGCTGATTCCGCGGAAGAGAGCCTGCGGAAAATGCAGGAGTTTGAAGAGGGTTTCCTGGAGTCCGGCCTGGGTGATGCCCGCATGAGGGCGAACCTGCACCGCTGGATGATGGAATTTGCGGTTCTTCACGGACTGCCCCGGGAGATGGCGCAAAAGACCGCTGACCGGGAGATGTTGGAAAGGGACACGGCACTCTCGGTTCTAAGAACTCCGGACCGGTATACGGATGATGAAGTATTCTCTGCCCTCAGTTTTTTCGGGGGCAAGAAGATCGCCTCGTCCCCTGTGCTGAAGGTTCAGCCGGAGAGGGGAAAGCATCTCTTCTGTGAGGCCTGGCGGGCGGCGCTTTCCGACAGAGGGCAGCAGGAGGACGCGTTCTCACGCTGCTTCGGCGGGAAAGTCCTGCGGCGGTGGTATCCTCTGGCCAATACGGTTTACTATCACCGTGAAAAGGTGACAGACAGGGAGTATGTTCTGGATGAATGCAGAAGGTTTCTGTGCAGTAACGGTGCATGGCAGATGGAAGCTTACGAGAAACCGTCCTTTGACAGGTACCGATTCCAGGGGTTCTGCCATGGAACCGACCTTCGGCTGCGGCGCTACCTGAAGACCGGAAGATATCTTCGGGAAGCGTTTGAGGACGAGTGGGCAGCTCCCTATGCGGAGGCGGCCATTGAAGCGGACAGAAAGGCCCTGCTGGAAGCCGCAAGGCCGAAGATCACCATCGATCTTTCAGGGCTGGACCAGATCCGCCGGGATGCATCGGTCACAAGGGAGAGCCTTCTGACCGAGGAAGACAGGAGAGAATATGAAGAAGAACAGAGAACGGCTGACCTGCCGGAGCAGGAAACAGTTTCCCGGGCTCCGGAAGAGAACACAAGAGCTGCCTCTGTGCTGAATGAAATACAGATACAGATCCTCCGCACACTGCTGGAGGCGGGGGACGTTTCGGAGATCCTGAGGAAAAATCATCTGATGCCCTCCCTTGCGGCGGATGCCATCAATGAGGCCCTGTTCGACGAATTCGGTGATACGGTCCTGATCAGCGAAGACAATGGCCTTTTCCTGGTCGATGATTATACAGAGGACCTGAAAGAGTTTCTTGGAGGAAATAGTAATGAATGAACAGCCGGTAACGGAACATAATAAAAAGGTGCCGAAGCGCATCTCGCAGACGGTGCTGAATTCGCTGAAGGGCGGGGTAGTACCGCGGATCGGCCTGCCCTATATCACGGTGGGCAGGAAAAACGAGATAGAAGCCCTGCTGCACGATGTGGATATCATCGCGGAGGGCGGTGCCTCCTTCCGGTTCATTGTAGGGCGTTACGGAAGCGGGAAGAGCTTCCTTCTTCAGACGATCCGCAATTATGTGATGGACCGGGGCTTCATTGTAGCGGATGCCGATCTTTCGCCGGAACGCCGCCTTCAGGGGACCAGGGGACAGGGACTTGCCACCTACCGGGAACTGATCTCCAACCTTTCGACGAAGACCAGGCCGGAGGGCGGCGCGCTGACCCTGGTGCTGGACCGGTGGATCAGCAATGTCCAGAGTGAAGCCATGCAGGAGACAGGGCTTTCGCCGGAGGATCCCGCCCTTGTGGAGGCTGCGGACAGAAAGATATATGCCGTGACGGCTTCCGTCAGTGAAATGGTGCACGGGTTTGAATTCGGAAGACTTCTGTCGGCCTATTACCGGGCCTACATCAACGGCGACGATGAGACAAGGGCAAAGGTCGTGCGCTGGTTCCGCGGGGAATATGCTCTAAAGAGCGAAGCAAAGGAAGCCCTTGGCGTCAACATGATCATTTCCGATGACGACTGGTACGATTATCTGAAGCTGTTTGCCACCTTCTTCCGTCTGGCCGGGTATACCGGGATGATGATCATGGTGGACGAGCTGGTGAATATCTACAAGATTCCGAACTCCATCACCAGACAGTACAATTATGAAAAGATCCTTACCATGTACAACGATACGCTGCAGGGAAAGGCAAAGTATCTGGGCATCATCATGGGGGCCACACCGCAGGCGCTGGAGGACAAGCGCCGGGGGATCTACAGCTATGAAGCCCTGCGTTCCAGGCTTGCCGAAGGGCGTTTTTCCAGGCCGGGGGCCAGGGACCTGCTGGCGCCGGTCATCCGGCTTGAGCCGCTGACGGCCGAAGAGATGCTGGTCCTGTGCGAGAAGCTGACAGGCATGCATGCGGGGCTGTATGGGTATTCTCCTTCCGTGACGACGGAGGATCTGGCCGGTTTTATAAAGATAGAATACGGACGGATCGGAGCGGACCAGAACATAACGCCGCGCGAGGTGATCAGGGACTTTATAGAACTGCTGGACCTGCTGTACCAGAATCCCGGCATGTCCGTCGGGGCATTGCTGGAATCGGACGATTTCAGCTACACTCCGTCGGAAGCGGTCTCTGACAGGACAGAGGCCGGATTTGTGGAGTTTACGATATGAATGTATTTGAGCGCTATGCTCCTTTTATTCAGGATTACATTTTCCGTTCCGGCTGGCAGAGCCTGCGGGCCGTACAGAATGCCGCGGGCAATGCGATCTTCGGAACGGACGACAATGTGCTGCTGACGGCCTCCACGGCCTCCGGCAAAACGGAAGCGGCCTTTTTCCCCATCCTCACGCTGCTGGAGGAAGATCCGCCTGCCTCGGTCGGAGTTCTTTATATTGCTCCTCTTAAAGCACTCATCAACGACCAGTTCGGGAGGCTGAACGAGCTTTGCGAAGAGGAAGGGATCGCCGTCACCAGATGGCACGGGGACGCAGCACAGTCGAAAAAACGGAAGCTGCTGAAAAAACCCTCCGGGATCCTTCAGATCACGCCGGAATCACTGGAATCTCTGATGATCAACAAACATATGGAGATTCCGTCCCTGTTTCACGACCTGCGGTTCATCGTGATCGACGAGATCCATTCGCTGCTTCGCGCGGACCGGGGCCTGCAGACCTTCTGCCTGATCGAAAGGCTGTGCAGGGTGGCCGGATGCGCACCGAGAAGGATCGGCCTCTCCGCCACCATCGGCAATCCGCAGCTGGCCGGCCGGTTCCTTTCGGCCGGGAGCGGAAGAAGAACGGTCATTCCGGAATTTGACGGCGGGAAAGAGGTCTGGCGGCTTTCCATGGAGCATTTCTACAACACCCCGCCGCAGGCAGATGAGGGAAAGACTGTTTTTGCGGAGACACCACCTGTCGAAGAAGTTACCGATACCGCTCCGGCAGCGGCTGATCCCGGCATCGGTTACATTTTTGAACATACCCGCGGCAAAAAATGCCTGGTCTTCACGAATTCCAGAGAAGAGTGCGAGTCGGTATGCCAGGTCCTGCGGCAGTACTGCGAGGTGAACCATGAGCCCGACCGGTTCCTGATCCACCATGGGAACCTGTCCGCTTCTTACCGCGAAAGTGCCGAAGAAGAAATGAAAGACGACGATTCCCTGCGCTCTGTCTGCGCAACGGCTACACTGGAGCTGGGCATTGATATCGGCAGACTGGAGCGCGCTTTTCAGATCGACGCGCCATTTACCGTGTCCGGTTTCCTGCAGCGGATGGGCCGGACGGGCCGCAGAGGGGACCCGTCCGAGATGTGGTTCGTGATGCGGGAGGATCACCAGGAGGCGCGTGCCATGCTTCCGGATTCCATCCCATGGTATCTGATCCAGGGGATCGCGCTGGTGCAGCTGTACATCGAAGAAAGGTTTGTGGAACCTCCGCGCCTGGACCGGCTCCCCTTCAGCCTGCTGTATCACCAGACCATGAGCACACTGGCCGCGCACGGGGAAATGACTCCGGGCGAGCTGGCTTCCCGGGTGCTGACGCTGAGCTGTTTTCACCGGATCAGCCAGGAGGATTACCGGATCCTGCTGAGGCATCTGATCGGGACCGACCACATCAGCCGTACGGAAAACGGCGGACTGATCCTGGGCCTGACGGGGGAACGGATCGTCAACAACTACAAGTTCTACGCCGTGTTTCAGGAGAACATTGAATATACGGTCCGCAACGGGTCGGAGCAGCTGGGAACCATTGTGAAGCCGCCTCCCGTCGGGGACAAGATCGCCATTGCCGGACGTGTCTGGGTGGTGGAAGATGTGGACCACAAGCGGAGGGAAGTATTCTGTTCGCTGGTAAAGGGAAATATTCCCGCCTATTTCGGGGATGTGGCAGGAGATATCCATACCCGGATTCTGGAGCGGATGTATCAGGTACTTCAGGAAGATACCTGCTACCCGTATCTGATGCGTCACGCGGTATGCCGCCTGGACGAAGCAAGGGAGACCTTCCGGAAATCCCGCATGGCTGAACGTCCGCTGGTCCATCTGGGCGGAAAAATGTGGGCGCTTTTCCCGTGGGCCGGCTCTTACACCTTCCTTGCCATGGAACGATTCCTGAAGCTGCGCTGCGCGAAAAGGCTCGGCCTGAAAGGGCTGCAGTCTTCCCGGCCGTATTATATGCAGTTCACCATGCAGGCGGACGAAGCGGATTTCTACCGGATCGTCCGGGAAGAAGCGCAGCAGGAATTTGACGCGCTGGAGCTGGTCTATCCGAAGGAGGTACCCGTTTTCGAAAAATACGACGAGTACATACCTGAGGAACTGGTCCGCAGAGGGTTCGCCTATGGAGTGCTGGATCTTGAAGGAATGAAGCAGAAGATCCTTCTGTGGGACAGCGGGAAGATGGCTGCGGAAAAGCAGTAAATATGCTGCACGGAGATATCACCTACGTGGACGAGGCTCTGTATGAAAACAAGCTCTCCGTCGTATTTGATGACCTTCCGGATGACTGGAAATGTCCTCGCTGCAAAAAGCTGAAGGAGAAATTCAACAGAGCATAAGTCTCTGAAAGAA
>CACZSG010000069.1 GCA_902783665.1 uncultured Lachnospiraceae bacterium
ATCAACACTGCACCAGATGGGTGCCTTTTCAATGTACTCTTTTTCGGCCCAGTCCCTGCAGACTGTCGGCGGCATGTAAAACTGACGTGTATATTTCTTATGATCCATCATAAAATAGTCATCTTCTTCCCTGTAATTTCAGTCTGTGTTTGTCTGCCTCATGGCAGCTTCCACGACATGTGCAGCCAGAACGGACGTGGTCACACTGCCCACGCCGCCGGGAACCGGTGTATAAAGAGCCCCAGCTTTCTCGGCAGCTTCCATGTCCAGGTCTCCGCAGAGCTTTCCTTCCTCATTTACATTAATACCCACATCCAGTACGACCTGTCCCTGATGCAGATATTTTTCATCGATCATTTTCGCACGTCCGGCACATACCAGAAGAATGTCTGCCTCCCTGGCCCTCTCTTCCAGATTCTCCGTTTTCGTATGACAGATGGTGACCGTGGCGTTTCGGCCAAGCAGCATCATTGCGGCAGGTTTTCCGACCACGAGGCTTCTCCCGATAACGACGGCCCGCTTTCCGGTACAGTCAATTCCGTAATGATCCAGGATCTCCATGCAGGCCTGGGGCGTGCAGGGCGGGAAACCTGTCTGTTTTCCGGTAAAGACTCCCAGCAGAGAGGCATCCGTCATACAGTCCACATCCTTGGCCGGATCCAGCGCATTCTCTACCAGATGTCTGTCCATATATTTCGGCAGCGGTCTGAGAAGAAGAACGCCATGCACCTGTTCGTCCCGGTTCGCGATATCTATGACCGACAGAAGTTCCTCCTGGGACACCTCTGCCCCAAGGTGGAAGGTCCTGCACTCGATCTGCAGCAGACTGCAGCGTTTCATAGCGCCTTTTTCATAGGAAATATCGCTCTCCTGATCACCGATCCTGATGATCTCAAGACAAGGCCGTATTTTCTTCCGGGCAAGGATATCCACCTGTTCCAGAATACGGGTATTCAATGACGCTGTTACTTCTTTTCCCAAAAGCTGCTGTGCCATCTTCTGTCCCTCTTCCGTTTCTGATTATAATATCTTTGATTTCTGCTTTCCGTGCTTATTTACGTATTATCTTAATCTGTCCGCGACCTGACGGAAGATTTCGTCTGCCATGGGAACGAAGCGCTCCAGCAGATCATCGGCGCGCCGGTTCAGCTCGTCCGCCTTTTTCCGGTCTTTCATGGCCTTTGTGTTGATGAAGACATTCAGCGATGCCCCCTGGATGGCCGACCGGCAAAGGGCAGCACCTACGCCCGCGTCGCTGACGGCAAGCACGGAGCCTTTGCCGGCGAACTGTTCCAGAAGAAGGACCGCCTCGCAGCATTTCTCCATGATCTGCAGCGGTACTTCACACGCCCCAAGCAGGGCGCTCTCCATGACCTTTTCTTTCTGCATGCGCTCTTCCTCTGTGGATTTCGGCATGCCATAAGCCGCGGCAAGGGGCTCAAATACTTCCGCATCACGCTGCACCAGCTGAAGCAGTTCTGTCTGCAGTCTGTCGCAGGAAGCTTTCAGGCCCTGCATCTCTTCTTCCACATCTGCGTATTTCTTCTTTCCCACCGTCAGGCTGCCGACCATATTGCCAAGGGCCGTGCCCAGAGCTCCCACAAGCGCCGAGGTACCGCCGCCGCCGGGAACAGGAGCCTTTGAAGAAAGCGCCTGAACAAATTCACTGCAAGATAATGATGTATAGTCCATAATTCTCCTTTCGGCGATCCGTATCCGGGACAGTCACACAGATTCAGGATTTCTTCTTGAACACATAGGTCTTTCTTTCCTCGTGCTTCAGCAGCCTTTTTATGTTCTCTCTGTGTTTCCAGAAAGCCAGAGCGGTAAGACAGGCACCCACGGCATACATCTCCAGCAGATGCGCCTGAGACATGCCGAACAGGCCGCGCTGTCCGAAAAAGACCAGCTCGATCATGAACCCGGCATAGACCAGGAGAGAACCCAGGGACACATAGTGTGTTGTCAGGAAAACTCCGAAAAAGGTGATGATGCCAAGGGTCGTCATGATGGAATGGAAAGAGATGATCAGTCCCGCCGTGGCGGCAATTCCCTTTCCTCCGCGGAAATTCAGATAAAATGGATAGTTATGGCCAAGGATCACTCCGGCGCCGCAGTAAAGAGAAAGCAGCGGAAGCATGTCCCCATGAGAATTTCTGAACAGATAACGGATCAGGGTAACGGCAAGGATACACTTTACACAGTCCCCGAAAAATGTCAGAAGTCCGGCAGAAGTGCCCATGGTGCGCAGCATGTTCGTTGTGCCCGCATTTCCGCTTCCGTAATTGCGGATATCAATCCCCTTGAGCCTGCCGATAATATAGCTGGTCTGGAACAGACCGAAAGCATAACCGATCAAAAGACAGATGATTCGTACCATACCGATCTCCTTTCGGATCATTCTTTTTCCGTGCGTTCCCGGATGATGAATTTCAGCGAGGTACCCTTGAAACCGAAGGTCTCCCTGATCTTGTTTTCCAGATAACGGACATAGGAAAAATGCATCAGTTCTTTATCGTTCACAAAAATCACAAAGGTAGGCGGCTTGACCGATACCTGTGTAATGTAATACAGGCGCAGGTGCTTTCCCTTGTCGGAGGGCGGCTGCTGCAGCGCTGCGGCTTCCGCCATGATCTCGTTCAGGACGCCTGTCTGTACGCGCATGGACTGGCTCTCCAGGACCTGATCCACCGTCTCGAACAGTTTGTTCAGACGCTGTCCTGTCTTTGCCGAGATGAACAGGATCTCGGCATACGGCATGAAGGAAAGGGTGAGGCGCACGCGCTCCGTGAAACGATAGATGGTCTTGTCGTCTTTGTCCACGGCATCCCATTTGTTCACTGCGATGATGATGCCTTTTCCGCGGTCATGGGCAATGCCGGCGATCTTGGCATCCTGCTCCGTCACACCTTCCTGCGCGTCTATCAGAAGCACCACGACGTCCGCCCGCTCTACTGCTGTGACGGAACGGATGATACTGTAGCGTTCCAGATCTTCCTTGATCTTGTTCTTTCTGCGCAGGCCGGCCGTATCGATCATGACGTACTCTTTTCCGTCACGCTTCAGGACGGTGTCAACGGCATCCCTGGTGGTCCCGGCAATATCGGAAACAATCAGCCTGTCCTCACCCAGCAGCCGGTTGATCAGGGAGGATTTGCCGACATTCGGCTTTCCTACAACAGCGATCCTGGGCCTGGTATCTTCCTCTTCCTCTTTCGTCTGATCCGGGAAATGGGATACCACGACATCCAGCAGGTCACCGATGCCCTGTTTATTGGCAGATGAGATGGGATAAGGCTCACCGATGCCCAGATTGTAGAACTCGTAAACTTCAGCCATCATCTTGGCATAGCTGTCCACCTTGTTCACGGTAAGAATGACCGGCTTGTGGGAACGCCTCAGCATATCGGCCACTTTTGAGTCGGAATCCGTCAGGCCCTGCTTGCAGTCGACCATGAACAGGATGACATCCGCCGTGTCAATGGCCGTCTGCGCCTGGCTTCTCATCTGCGACAGGATCACATCGCTGCTCTCCGGTTCAATTCCCCCTGTATCGATCAGTGTAAAGCTGTAATTCAGCCATTCTACGTCAGCATAGATGCGGTCCCTGGTAACGCCGGGTGTATCTTTTACAATTGAGATCGTCTCTCCCGCAAGCGCGTTGAACAGGGTGGATTTTCCCACATTCGGCCTGCCGACGATGGCAACAACTGGTTTTCTCATGAAAAATCTCCTTCTTTATTATATGTGCATCAGCACGGGCAGTACGATTTTACAATATGCTCAGGGCTTTGTAAAGAAAAAGAAATGATTGACGTGTTCTCCCTTCGATGTTATAAATAGGATGCAGTGCGGAAACTGCAGACTTCAATTATATAATTCAGGGAGGAATTATGTCAGATTTCGATAGAATGGAACAATCCATGCCAATCGGTCCCTTGAAACTTGCTGTACTGGAAAGCTGCAAAGAATTCGGTCAGGCTGTTGACCGGCACATCGTTGAAATGCGGCGTTCCTATGCCGGTTCTCTTCCGCATATCCATCCTGAATATCTGATGGACAGTTATATCCTGGACTGCGAATGCTCCAGGTTCGGTTCCGGCGAAGGAAAAGGATTCATCAATGAATCCGTCCGCGGAAAAGATCTCTATATTCTTGTCGATGTCTGTAATTACAGCCTTACCTACAAGGTATGCGGACATCTGAATCACATGTCTCCCGACAATCATTACCAGGACCTGAAACGCATCATCTCTGCCGCGACCGGAAAGGCCAAGCGGATCAATGTTGTTATGCCATTCCTCTATGAAGGCCGTCAGCACAAGCGAAACAAGCGCGAATCGCTGGACTGCTCTCTCGCTCTGCAGGAGCTGCGTGACATGGGCGTCTCCAATATCATCACTTTCGACGCGCACGATCCCCGTGTGCAGAATGCCATCCCGTTAAACGGATTCGATTCCTTCATGGCCACCTTCCAGTTCCTTCGTGCACTGGTGGATACCGTTCCGGATTTCAGGATCGATCCCGAACATCTGATGGTCATCAGCCCCGATGAAGGTGCCATGAGCCGTGCCGTCTACTTCGCGAACATCATGGGCGTTGACATGGGCATGTTCTATAAACGCCGTGATTACACCACCATCGTCAACGGGAAAAATCCCATCGTCGCACATGAATTTCTTGGAGATTCCGTGGAAGGAAAGGACGTTGTCATCATCGATGATATGATCTCTTCCGGCGGCAGCATGCTGGACACGGCCAGACAGCTGAAGGAGCGCAAGGCAAAGCGCGTATTCATCTGCACCACCTTCGGTCTTTTCACCGACGGTCTTGCCGAGTTCGACGAATACTACGAAAAAGGCTATTTCACCAAGATCGTGACGACCAACCTGAACTACCGCACACCGGAGCTTCTGACAAAACCGTATTATACAGAAGCGGACATGTCCCGTTTTCTTGCGATGATCATTGAATGCATGAACCATGACATGTCCATGAGCAAGGTGGAATCACCGACAGAAAAGATCAACGAACTGCTGAATGCTTATCGGCAGGGAACCATATAATAAAATCCTTAAGTGAGTCAGAGGGACGTTCACCAGTGACTCATTTTGAGCAGCGGGCAGTCAGCAAAGCTGTCTGCCCGTCAGCCAAAATGAGTCACTGGTGAACGTCCCTCTGACTCACTTTTTCATCTTTCCGGATAAGCCTTGATATAAACCTCCCGGTCCTGCCCCGGCGCAGGCACGTAGTCTTCCTGAAGCAGCGCGCCCAGAAGGTCCTTTCCTTCGGCGCCCACCGGGATCAGCGGCAGGCCGGTCTCTCTTTCCACATCGTCGGTCGTCATGTCATCAAGGAAAACTCTCTCCCCGTATCTCAGCATGTTGCAGGGGACAAGAAGTCCCTGTGACCTGACGATTTCTTTATTTTCAGCTTCAAGCACCTGTGCCACCAGATCCTGCCCGGTCACCAGGCCGGATACGGTGATGGTCTCGCCAAAGAAGCGGTTTCTGATGGGGGTTACGCGGATCTCCAGACCGGGCCAGGCTTTCATGGCCGTTTCAGCCAGTGTCTCGAGCAGCGGACAGGCCAGGGCGCCAGTGGCGATACGCAGGGTCCTTTTCAGGGTGTTTCTCTGCTGCTCATAAGTCTCCTTCTCTGTTTCTTCCCTGACAGCTTCCAGAAACTCCTCCTGCAGCAGCCGCATCATGCCGACACCGTTCTCAAGCTGCAGATATCCGTCATACCGTTCTTCCTCGGGGAGCGGCCGCTCGGCCAGAAGATAAAACTCGTCGCTGGCGTGGATGAAATGCAGACCGTAGGTCCTGTAACATTCTTCCTGAAAAGACTCGACCAGATCGATCACCCGGCAGGCATCTTCCTTCTGGTGAAGTTCAAGCGGATACAGCCCGTCGCGGTACTTCGTCAGCCCGGCAGGCACTACGGAAACACTTCGCAGGAAGGGCAGATACTCCATCAGGTCCCTGATGGTCCTCTCCAGTTCACTGCCGTCATTGATTCCTCTGCAGAGTACGATCTGTCCGTTCATCTCGATCTGATGGTCATACAGACGTTTCAGATAAGCCAGTTTCTCCCCTGCAAACCGGTTGTGCAGCATTTTGCAACGAAGTTCGGGATTTGTGGTATGTATGGAGATATTGATGGGGGCCAGATGGAACCGGATGATCCTGTCTATGTCTTTCTCCGACATATTGGTCAGGGTGATGTAGTTTCCCTGAAGGAAGGAAAGACGGGAGTCATCGTCCTTAAAATAAAGGGTTTCCCGCATGCCGGGAGGCATCTGGTCTATAAAGCAGAAAATGCACTGGTTGCTGCAGGACCGGTATTCGCTCATCAGATCATTTTCAAAAATGATCCCCAGGTCCTCTTCCTCGTCCTTCTCTATTTCAAGCTCCCACTGTTCCCCGTCGGCTTTTTCGATCAGAAGGGTCAGCCAGGAATCCTGGATCAGGAAACGGTAGTCAAAAACGTCCTCCACCGGTTCGTCGTTGACGGCCAGCAGAACGTCTCCGGCTTCCACCTCAAGTTCCTCGGCGATAGAGCCCGGCAGCACCTCTTTAATTACATGCCTGTCTGTCTTTTTCATTTTCATTCTCCTGGCTTCATGATGCATCAAAAGAGATAAAAGCAGCCATGATCCCTCTTCTTTCCCCCTGGGCACGATGGGAAAAGAGTTTGTCCGGATTGCAGCGGGTGCACACATCCGTCACATGGACATGTTCCGGAAGAAGCCCTGCCATAAGAAGATTCTGCCTGCAGGCTTCCCAGAGGGAAAGCTGATACTTTCCGTTCTCCTTCCGGTAGAACAGGCTTTCATGCAGCTCTGAGGGATAGCGCTCCCGGAACTTTTCGATCACGTCTTCGCTGACTTCATAACAGTCCTGGCAGATCGAAGGACCGATGGCGGCCAGAATATCCCCGGGGTCCGAGTGATACATGTTCTGCATGGCACGTACAGCTTCCCCCACAGCATCGGAGACGGTTCCTTTCCAGCCTGAATGGACAGCCCCGCATGCATGCCGTACAGGGTCTGCCAGAAGTATGGGAACACAGTCCGCCGAAAAAGCCGCCAGCACCAGCCCGGGAACATCCGTCACAAGTCCGTCCACATCCCTGTAGTCCCGTTCCCTGGAATACCCTTTTCCGCGGTCCTCAGAAGTGACAACGCGGATATGATTTGTGTGGGTCTGCCAGGTGAGAACCAGGTCTTCCGGCTGAAAGCCTATGGCCCTGCCCATTCTTCTGTAGTTTTCCCGCACGCAGGCGTCTTCATCCCCTCTGGTAAAGCTGAGATTCATACTGGAAAAGTACCCTTCACTGCAGCCTCCCAGCCTGGTGGAGAAGCCATGCTTCAGGTCCGGCACCTGTTCCAGCGCAGGAAAAAAAAGCCAGGGTACACCATCTGTAATCCTGGACATGATCTGCGGTTCTGCTGTTTTATGTATAAAGCCAAGCTGGTCTTTCAAATAATCTCCTTCTCCTGCCTCTGTCCTCATCAGGCCCAGAAGGCATCCCTGTAGTGTTTCAGTTTTCCGTTCTCAAAGGAAAGAACATCGAAGCGGCACGGATATGACGCATATGCTTTATGCATCATCAGGTAGACACGGGCGCAGTGCACGATGCGCTGCTGTTTGCGCACATCCACCGCTTCCGCCCCGGAACCGGCCCTGCCGCTGCTGCGGTATTTTACCTCCGCAAAGACCAGCGTGCCGTCATCCTCCGCGATCAGATCGATCTCTCCGCGGGTGCTGCGGAAATTCTGTTCCAGGATCCTGTATCCCTGCTGTGCAAGATATGCGGCAGCCTGGTTTTCAAACAGCCTGCCTTCTTCTTTCCTGTTAATGTGAACGCCTCCGCTCAGATCAGTTTTGTGATAAAGGACCTTCTGTGGATCGGACAGGGCCCGATCTCCCGGATCACCTGCATATGTTCCGCGGAACCGTATCCTTTATGTTTTTCAAACCCGTACTCGGGATACTGCAGCGCGTACTCCCGCATCATCCTGTCCCTGGTCACCTTTGCCAGAATGCTGGCAGCCGCGATGGAAACACTTTTCGCGTCGCCGTGAATGATGGGAACCTGCGCGTAAGGCACGCCCGGAATGGTGACTGCGTCATTAAGAAGGACCGCCGGCTTCACTTTAAGCTCGTCCAGTGCCTTCCGCATGGCCTCATAGGTGGCCTGAAGGATATTGATCTCGTCGATTCTCTCCGGCCCCACGATTCCGATCCCGTAAGCGACCGCACGTTCACGGATCTCATCGAACAGTGCTTCCCGTTTCTTTTCGGAGACCTGTTTGGAATCGTTCAGATACAGGATCTCACAGTCCTTCGGCAGGATGACAGCGCCTGCTACCACCGGACCCGCGAGAGGCCCTCTTCCGGCCTCGTCTATTCCGCAGACAATACCCACGGACTCATACTCATGTTCAAAAACGCGCATCTGCTCCAGGCGGGCTCTTTCCTTTTTCAGGGCTTCACCGGCCTTTATATACTTCTTAACAAGCGCCCGTACGCCTGCGCGGCCGTCCTGCCGGTATTCCTCCAGCAGAGCAGCTCTCCCGGCTTCATCCGCCTGTTCCAGTTTTGTTCTTATAGATGAAATCGGTTCCGTCATCCTTCGGATCCTCCTGCACATCTTCATTTTACAGACAAGGAATTACAAATAAACGTCCCGGCTCCTGCCGCTGCAGGCTTTCCCTGCATCAAAGCAGCCGCAGTCCGTTCAGCGGCCAGACTCTCATCCAGGCCCTTCCGATAATGCTGGACCTGGTAATGTTTCCGATGCTGGGTTCCCTGGAATCCGTGCTGTTGTTCCGGTTGTCGCCAAGAACAAAATACTCATCCTTTCCCAGCGTCACCAGGCCCGAAGCCAGGCCGGCATTTCTGATCGGCTCATATCCGTAAGGATCATCCAGCAGCCTGCCGTTGATATAGACCTGTCCATCCGTAATGCGAACCGTCTCTCCGGGAAGTCCGATCACCCGCTTGATCAGGCAGGTGCCGTCTCTATACTGAAACGGAAATACCACCACATCGAAACGCTTTGGGTCCTTGAACTGGTAAGAGACCTTGTCTATGATCAGCTGGTCTCCATCGCTTAATACAGGATACATGGACTCTCCGTCCACCTGCATGCGTTCTCCCACAAAATGGATCAGAAGCCAGGCCAGGCAGAAAAGGAGTATAAGAAAGAAAGCCAGACCAAATACTTCCCTGACGATGGATTTTTTCTTTTTCTCTTTTTTACCTGTCACTTCCTGATTCAACTGATTACCTCATTACTTCTTCAAGCGTCAGGCGTCCCAGCCTGCCGCTTCTGAAATCGTCCAGCAGAAGCTTTGATGCGCGCGCCAGATCCGTCTCCCCGCCTTTCTGCAGGCAGCCCCGAACCTCTGCGATCTGTGAAAGGATATCCAGATCCGAAGCATCCCCATCTGTCAGGCCGTCTCCGTACCTGGCATTCAATACATCGGGATAATGCTCTCTCAGATAGCGGATCAGCCATAAGGCCAGTTCCTCCGGCTGCAGGATCTCATCCCTGATGGCCCCGGTCACGGCCAGACGCATTCCAACCTGCTGGTCCTCAAATTTGGGCCAGAGAATACCGGGGGTATCCAGCAGTTCCACAGCCTTGTTCAGCCTGATCCACTGCTTTCCCTTGGTGACGCCCGGTTTGTTTCCGGTCTTCGCGACCGCCTTCCCCGCAAAGGAATTGATGAACGTGGACTTTCCGACATTGGGAATACCCGCGATCATGGCACGAACGGGCCTGTTTTTGATGCCGCGTTTCAGATCTCTCTCCCGCTTCTCCCGGCTGGCAAGTTCGATCTGCGCGTTAACTGCCTTCATCTGGTTTTTGGAGCGTGAGTCAAGACGGGCCGTAAAAAACCCTTTTTCCTTGAACCACTGCTCCCATAATGCGGTCTGTTTTTCATCCGCAAGGTCCGCCTTATTCAGGAGAACGACCCTGGATTTACCGGCGGCAAGTGTATCTATATCAGGATTCCGGCTGGAAAAAGGAATCCGTGCATCAACAAGTTCGATGACCAGATCGATCAGAGATATATCCTCCTGCATCGCCCTTCTGGCTTTCGTCATATGCCCCGGATACCACTGTACTTCCATTTGATCCTCTCTTTTCTCTAATTGACCCGCCCGCGGTGCTCTGCAGGGGAGAGGACATACCACACCTTTCCCTCTATATAATCGGACTGGACAAGCCCGACATCCGCAAAACGGCTGTCTACACTGTTGTTTCTGTTATCTCCAAGGACAAAGAACTGCCCTGTCTTCAGCCTGATCTCCTCGGAAGCCATCCCCGGGTTGGTCATGACGGGGTATGCTCTGTCCGTGTCCAGCATGGGGGCACCGTCAATATATACGATACCTTCTATGATCTGTACAGTCTCACCGGGCAGTCCGATCACTCGTTTGATACTGGAGTTGTTCGTATTGCTCCCGTTCGGCTTGAAAGCGATGACATCCCCCCGCTTCGGAGAGCCTACCTGGTAGGAAAACACATTCAGAAGAACGGTGTCGCCGCCGTGAAGCGTCGTGTCCATGGACTGGCCTATGTTCGTCCTGGACTGGCCGAAGAAATAGACCAGAACATAGGCGATCAGGATCACCACCAGAATCTGGAAAGACCACGAGAATATGGTCCGCATGATAATGGAACTTCTGCTTTTCGGAAGAAGATCCTTTCTGATCCTGCGTTTATTCACGTATTTTACTCCTGTAATAAAAGAAGGGACAAGTACCTGAAGTAATTGTCCCTGGGTTTCGCATTATCGAATGATTTCTTTTACCTTTGCGCTCTTGCCGACACGCTGTCTCAGATAGTTCAGTTTCGCACGTCTGGCTTTACCGCGTCTGATCACTTCAACCTTCTCAACTGTGGGAGAATGAAGCGGCCATGTCTTTTCAACGCCGACTCCGTTGGAGGTCTTTCTGACTGTAAAGGTTTCTCTTACGCTTCCGCCCTGCTTTTTCAGTACGATGCCTTCGAAAACCTGGATTCTTTCACGGTTGCCTTCTTTGATCTTTCCGTAAACTCTGACGGTGTCTCCTACATTGAACTGGGGAGCGTCTTCTTTCAGCTGAGCAGCTTCAATGCTTCTGATGATGTCGTCCATTGTGTTCCTCCTTTAAATTCGGATGTTCTTAATACATATTCGTAACAGAGGACCATCTCGTTCTCACAACGTGTAATATTCTAACATGCATTCCCATTGAATGCAAGTACCTTTTCCAGAAACTTTCGGTCATTTTTCGACAATTCCGCTTTTTCCAGAAGATCCGGACGGAATCTTGCCGTTCGCTCCAGCGACTGCTGATGCCGGTATTCATCTACCTTCTGATGATGGCCGGAAAGAAGGATCTCAGGGACCGCTTTCCCGCGCCATATTTCGGGTCTGCTGTACTGCGGATATTCCAGCAGGCCGTCCTGAAAACTTTCCGTCACACCGGAATCCTGGTTGCTGAGCACTCCAGGGACCATCCTGGAGATGGCATCCATCATGACCATGGCCGGAAGTTCTCCGCCCGTAAGCACATAGTCTCCGATGGAGACCGGGTCTGTGACGATCTCCTCGATCACCCGCTCGTCAATCCCCTCATAATG
>CACZSG010000070.1 GCA_902783665.1 uncultured Lachnospiraceae bacterium
GGTTTTTTCCGGAATCCGGTTTTTTAAAGTGGATCAGCCGCAGAAGTGGCAGCAGGTCAGGGAACTTACGGATCAGGAGGACTATGAAGGCGCCCTTGCGCTGTGCAGAAAGCTGATGCCGGGAAAGTATGCGGAAAAAGCTGAGGCATATATCCCGCAGCTGAAACGGCTGGAGGGATACCAGAAACTGGAAGAAGGAGAGTATGAGCAGGCGGTCGCGCTGCTTTCCGAGGTCTCGGACGAAGATGGTCTGAAGTCTGCAAGGCTGGCCTGGGGAGACGCCCTGGCTGTCCGGGGAAAACAGCAGGAGGCAGAGGGCGATCTTTCCGCAGCCATACTGTCTTACGAAGAGGCGGAGGCTCAGTTCCTGGCGGCAGAGGCGGAACAGGACAGGCTGACGCCGCTCTATGGAGACTTGAGCCGTGCACTGGCGGAAGAGGGAGATCTGGACCGCGCGATCGAGTTCCTTTCAAAAAGCGGGACAGATTCTGACCTGGACCAGGTTTTCATGGAGATGAAAGAGGAGCGTTACCAGAGGGCCCTGGCGAAAGTGAGATCCGTTCCGGATCCGGATCCGGAATTTGTGCAAGCCGAAGGAAGCAAGCTGGACGATGTCAACAGTCAGCTGGCTTTCTGCAGGGAGATCCGCGCCATGGGGCTGGATCTGGCGAAGGTCTATCCGGATGGCGTTCTGGTAAAGGATGTCCCCCTGGCGGCCTATCAGCCGACGGCGGAGAATCAGGGTCTGAAGGTCGCTGCGGTACAGGAGGGAAAGGCGCTGGTCTTTGACAGAAAACAGCTTGAGGGCAGCAGGGCCCAGTACCGCTATTACATATTCGACATCGGGCACGGCGTGAAGGCAGATTCCGACGACGGTTATGCCGTCCGTCTTCTTCCGGACATCCTGTTTTCCCTGCCCGAGGAGCATCAGGCGGAAACACTGGAAGACTGCACCCTGTATCTGCTCTCAGACACGATATATACAGGAAAAGGTGTGGTAACTCTGAAAACAAAGATGCCAAGAACCGGCAGAAGAGGACCGACCAATTATATGGAAAGCTATTATCCGCTTTTTACTGCGGTGGACAGTGTGGCCATCTACCAGAAGGAAAAACCGGACGCATTCTATCTGGTGGACTACCAGATCAACCGGCCCGAAAAGTATCCGGCGGAATCTGCGTATGGTGATTTTTATACGGAAGAGCTGGATACATACTTGCCGGATTTTGACAACTACTGGGGAGAAAGGGACGAGGCATTTCTGAAAGACGCTTTGAACAGGGGGGTGGCTGTATTTGAAGAATAAAGACTCTCTGAGAGAGAATCCTTTTATGCTGCTGCAGGTTTCCCCGGCGGACCCGGATGCGGTCATCCTTTCAAAGGCGCTGGATCTGAAACTGCTGACAGGAATGGATACGCAGGAAGCGGAAGACGAGCTTCTTCAGCCGGGAAGCCGGCTGGACGCGGAGATCAGCTACCTGCCGGGGCTGCCGGAGACCGAAGCGGAGAAGGTCCGCCTTTTCCTTCAGAATGCCGGAGAAACCGGAAATACAGCGCACAGGACTGACAGGGAAATGCCGTATCCCGTGCCGGACCTTATTTCAGGGCCGGGACTGGCCGAAGCAAACCTGGCCTCCGCCTTTCTGGACTACTGGCCGGCGGCGGATGTCGAAAGCGCGGCGGCCATGTGCAGAAGTATCATAATGGCCCTGCAGGGGGTCACGGCTGCCGGAGCGTTCGAGGCAATCTGCGCCGACCGGATGGCGGCAGGACGCCCTCTTCCGGATGAGGATGCGGTAAAAAGCCGTCTCGCAGGGCACAGGCGCGAGCTGCTTGCAAGGGCAGCTAAGCGATGCGAAGAGCTTCCCGCAGATCAGTATCTCCGGCTGCAGGAAAAGCTTGCGGATGCGTACTGCGCTCCGGAGGATGAACTCGGCAGGTCGCCGCTGCTTGACGAGCTGGTCTGTGTTCATCTGTATCAGAAAGAACTCCCGGCTGTATCCCGGATCACGGAAGAGATACAGGAAAAGATCAGCCGGTATCATGAACTGCATCAATCAGAATCAGCCCGGGAAATCCCTCCGGCACTGAAACTATCCAAAAACAAGAAGGACAAGCCGTCGAATTCTGCAGAGAAAAATAAGAAGAAAACACAGATCATAGCAGATATATGCGAGCTGCTGGATGCGTGGGACAGGCTGACCATTTCCGGACGGAGGATCTCAGCGGCAAAAGGACTTTCCGCAAAGTATTCGGATGAAATGTTCCTGTGCGTGCACGGGTTTCTGGTATGTCTGTACAACGACTATCATGATGGCTGGAATGGGATCACTTTGATCAGAAAAATAGACGAGGTGTTTACGGATATTTCCCCGCAGTATCTGGAGCTGCTTCAGAAAAACGTGAAGACCCTTCTGAAACAATAGAAGGCTTTTACAGAATTCAGGTTCCGATCGGAAATTCATGTTTCGAATCAGAATTCAGGTTTTGATCCGGAATTCATGTTCTGATTTACAAAAGAATAATATATGAAAGAATTCCCGGGCTCAGTTCCGGGAATTCTCTTTTTCCAGACGCAGAAGTTTTCGCACATAACTGCCGTTCTCCCCCAGTACGAACTGCCGGAGCAGATCTTTCCCGGAAGCGTCCGCCGGCACCGGCAGGACAGGGGGATGGATTTTCCGTATCTTTCCCTGCAGAGTAAGGCTGTCCTGAAAAGAAAGCTGCTGTTCGAACTGTGAAAGTTTGGCCATGGAGACCCGGTCCTCCAGGACGGGCATGAATACCAGGCTGCATCGGCGCAGGACGGAATAAAGACCGCCCATACTTTCCCCGAGATCCAGGACCAGATTGTCATACCCGCCGACAGCCGGAAGAGTATCCAGCAGGGACAGCCATTCTTCCTGCGTGACACCTGCCAGTTCGCCGGCACAGGAAGCCGGAGGGACAAACTGAAGCCGGTGAAAAGTCTGTACCAGAGAATGAAGACGGTAGATCAGGCTGCCGTCCTGTTCCCTGAAAAAATACAGAAGATCCAGCAGATCATTCTCCCAGGTCTTTCCGAACAGATTTTCAAACCCGGAGAAGGATTCTGTGTTCAAATAAAGGGTCTGTCCCGTTTCCGCCAGTACCTCGCCCAGTGTCAGTGCAAAGGAGGTTTTTCCGCATCTGTGAATAGGGGAATAGACCCCGTAGATGGCAACCTTTTCGTGAAGGTCCGGGAGAAGACCGGGCCCCGGAGCTGTCTGACGGTACAGGTCCAGCACCTCCGCGATCAGACTGTCCGCAGCCTGATATTTGTATACAGACAATACACTTTCCCCCTTCCGGGAAGGACCAGGTACGGTATCCACCAGCAGGATCTGCCTGCCGCAGGCCAGCTGCCCGGTCTGTTCCGTGACTGCCTCCGGAGCGATCAGCAGAAGCTCCAGAGAATGGCCGGCAGCAAAGGCGAGCAGCGCTTCCGTATCCGTAAAGGCGTGCACTTCGAATGGTGTGCAGCGATTCTCGGTCAGGTAAGCCGCCAGACGGCCCGCGTAAAGCGGATGAGGGTCGCAGATGGCAAAAATGTGACTTTTCATCCTAAACTCCTTTCCAGGGAGCGAACTCCCAGAGAACGGCACACAGAACGGGAAGCGCAAAGGGAAGGCGCGCTTCCGGAGGAACAGAGGGGAGATACGGCCGGGGCGTGCCGGATGCCCGGCTCTCCCTCACATATGAAAAAAATGCCATGAGCCGCTCGACAAGGATGCGGCGTTTTGCCGCCAGAAGCAAGGCGCCCAGTCCGCCCAGCAGGACCGATTTTACGATGAGCCGCAAACAGATGGCGGGACCGTTCAGAGAACCCAGGGCGCATAGAAGCTTAATATCCCCCGCGCCAGCCATGCGAAAGCGGAACAGGGGACCAAACAGAAGGACGGGAAGCAGAAGTCCGGCTCCCCAGTACAGAAGACCGGAGGGGCCGTAGGTGTACAGCATAAGAAAAACTCCTGCGGCGGCTGCGGAAACAGTCAGATGGTTCGGAATGCGCTGACGTCGCAGGTCAGAGAAAGCGGCGGCAGCGGACAGGAGGAGGGACAGGGAGACCTGGGGTGGGGGTAGAGAAAACATATGCATCACCTCTTTTTGAAACAGGATAGCACATATTAACGGATAAGTAAATCTCTAAAATATAATTAGGTGCAACATATCATGATAATTATGAGTATAAACAATATAATATAACGGTGAATTTTTTGATTTTTGAGGGGACGGCGGCAGATCCTGCCTGTGGCCTCCTCCAGATGCCCGTTGTCCTCTTCGAGAGGGCTCCGTCGCTGCCATGAGCCAGGCCATCGGAGCCGGCAAGGGTAAGACCATCCAGCAGCTGCACGGTATCACCAGCTTTTCCGGCATCCGTACCGGAAGCGGCGAGGACAAGATCGCGCAGGCCATGTATCTGCCGAACTGTATCTGGGTGAATGTACGCGGAAGCCGTTTCTGCCCGGAAGATCTGAACTATGATACAGCACTGGCTTCCAACTCCACCTTTGCACAGGGTGAATATTTCTACGCCATCATTTCCAAGGAAATGGCTGAAAACCTGCAGGCTTCCGGCGCTTCCTTCTACGGCGTGGACACCACTGTAAACTATGAGCCGACCGTTCCGCTGTTCTCCCTGGACGAAGGATGGGAAGGCTTCATCGACGCCCTGGATGAAGGCGTGACCAACGGCATCGTATTCGAAGGCGAGACCGCTGAGGAACTGGCTGAGAATATGGGCGTAAATCCGGAGAACCTGGCAGCTACCATCGCGCAGTACAATGCGGACTGCGAAGCCGGAACAGACCAGATCCTCGGCAAGGACAGCAAATACCTCACCTCTCTGGGAGAGGGCGGCTATTATGCAGTGAAAGCCCGCCCCATGAGCCTTGGCGCCATCGGCGGCGTGCTGGTCAACAGCAATCTGCAGGTCGTCAAGGAAGACGGTACCGTGATCGGCGGTCTTTACGCAGCCGGCGCGGATGTCGCTGAGATCTACAACAACAGCTACCCGCTGATCGAGGGCGTGACCCTTGGTGCTGCTTTCAACGGCGGCCGCATGATCGGCGAGGCAAGTGCTGCATACGCAAAATAAGAACATCACAATGCCTGAGGTTCCTGCAGATATAAGCGCAGGAACCTCAGGCGCCCGAGGGGCTTGGCGTACCGGAGACCGGTATGCCGGGCCTCTTATTTTGCGGAATTTCCGCTGTCCATTTCCCTGTTTTTCTTTTTTATCTGAGGTTTTCCCTCTTTTCAGATGAAAAGAAAGGTGTATAATGATTCACCGGCAACAAAAGGACAAGGGGGAATTTATTTGAACAGGGATCTGACAAACGGGGATCCGGAGAAGGTACTGCGCCAGTTCTGCATACCGCTTTTCGGAAGCATTATCTTTCAGCAGCTGTACAATATTGCCGACAGCCTGGTGGCGGGAAAATTCATCGGGGAGAACGCGCTGGCGGCTGTGGGGAACAGCTACGAGATCACGCTGATCTTTATCGCCTTCGCCTTCGGCTGCAATATCGGCTGTTCGGTCGTTGTCTCCACCTTTTTCGGGGCGAAGAGGCATGCGGAGATGAAAACAGCCGTTTCCACCGCCATGATCATGAGCGCGGCGGTCTGCGCGGCTCTGATGGCGACCGGCCTTCTTCTGTGCAGCAGACTGCTGGAGCTGATCCGCACGCCGCAGGCTGTCTTCGCGGATTCCAAACTGTACCTGGACATCTATATCTGGGGCCTTCCGTTCGTTTTCTTCTATAATATATCCACCGGCATCTTCTCGGCTCTCGGGGATTCAAAGACACCCTTCTGGTTTCTGGCGGGTTCCTCCACGGCCAATATCCTGATGGACATCTGGTTCGTGGCGGGCTTTCATATGGGTGTGGCCGGCGTGGCCTGGGCCACCTTTCTGTGCCAGGGGGTCAGCTGTTTTCTTGCCGTTATCACTGTTTTCCGGCGTCTGAAGCAGATGGAAACGCCGGAGAAGGGGGCGCTGTTTTCCTGGGGGATCTGCGGCAGGATCGCGAAGATCGCCATACCGAGCACACTGCAGCAGAGCTTTATTTCCATCGGAAACATTGTGATCCAGGGAGTCATCAACGGGTTCGGACCCGGGGTCATGGCGGGCTATTCGGCGGCGATCAAGCTGAACAACCTGGTCATCACCTCGTTTACTACGCTGGGGAACGGTGTTTCCAACTACGCGGCACAGAACCTGGGCGCCGGAAAGACGGAGAGAGTGGCGGCCGGTTTCAGGGCAGGGCTGAAGCTTGTGTGGATCATCTCGCTGCCGCTTGCCCTGCTGTATTTTGGCTGCGGGAAGTGGCTGCTGCTGTTTTTCATGGATTCGCCGTCCGGGGAAGCCATGCATGCCGGAATGATGCTGCTTCGCATTGTCGCGCCGTTCTATTTCGTGGTATCCGCGAAGCTGGTCGCGGACGGGATCCTGAGAGGCGCAGGCCTGATGGGGCAGTTCATGACAGCTACCTTTACGGACCTGATCCTGCGGGTGATCCTTGCCGTGCTGCTTTCAGAAACAGCGCTCGGCGCGACGGGGATCTGGTGCGCATGGCCGGTGGGATGGACCGTGGCAACAGCGCTTTCGCTGATTTTCTACAGGAGAGGATCCTGGAAGACATCTGCTTGACAAACAGCCGACACTCTTTTAATATAGGTAAGGTTAATCTTCTAACAAGTATTAATATTTCGTGTCAACAATAAGAGGAGGATTTTGAATGAACGCAAATGAACCCATCCGTGACGCAAAGGCATTAGGAATTCCCAAGATGCTGATCCTGGGACTGCAGCACATGTTCGCCATGTTTGGTGCGACCATCCTGGTCCCGATCCTGGTCAACAGCTATTTCCAGAGCGCGACGGGGGAACCCATCACCAGAGGCCTTACGGTGGCTGTGACACTGTTCTGCGCAGGCTTCGGCACCCTGTTCTTCCATATCTGTGCCAAAATGAAGGTACCGGCTTTCCTTGGCTCATCCTTTGCTTTCCTTGGCGGTTTTGCCACGGTGGCAAATCTGAACACAGGCATCTATGCCGGCATGGGCGCAAATGAAAAAGTGGCTTACGCCTGCGGCGGCATCGTGATCGCGGGTCTTCTGTATCTTATTCTGGCAGTTGTTATCCGGACAGTCGGTGTGAAGCGCGTCATGCGTTTCCTTCCTCCGGTCGTTACAGGCCCGGTCATCATCTGCATCGGCCTTTCCCTGGCAGGCTCCGCCATCAACAATGCCAGCACCAACTGGCTGCTGGCCGTGATCGCTCTGGCGGTCATCATCATCTTCAACATCTGGGGCAAGGGCATGTTCAAGATCATCCCCATTCTGATGGGCGTGGTCATTTCCTACGCAGTGGCCGTGATCATGAATGCCATGGGCATAACCAATCCGGACGGAAGTGCCATCCTTGACTTTACATCAGTGGCAGCCGCCAAATTCATCGGTTTCCCGCCCCTGCAGCTTGCGAAATTTGACCTGACGGCCATCCTCGTCATGGCGCCGATCGCCATTGCGACCATGATGGAGCACATCGGAGACATCTCCGCCATCTCTGCCACGGTAGGTGAAAATTTCCTGGAGGATCCGGGACTTCACCGCACTCTGCTTGGAGACGGACTGGCAACTTCTCTGGCCGGACTTGTGGGCGGCCCCGCGAACACCACCTACGGTGAGAACACGGGCGTGCTGGAGCTGAGCAAAGTGTACGATCCGCTGGTCATCCGCATTGCGGCCATCTTTGCCATTATCGTCAGCTTTATCCCGAAGGTGTCCGCCATCATCGGGACCATGCCGGCGTCCATCATCGGCGGCGTCAGCTTCATGCTTTACGGAATGATCTCCGCCATCGGCGTCCGCAATGTCGTCGAGAACAAGGTGGATCTGACGAAATCCCGCAACCTGATCATCGCAGCTGTCATCTTTGTCTGCGGACTTGGCTTTGACAGCGGACTGACCTTCCAGATCGGAGAAGCTTCCATTACGCTAACGGCACTGGCCATCGCGGCCATCGCCGGCATTCTGCTGAACATCATCCTGCCGGGCAACGACTATGAATTCGGCGTCAACCCGGAAGGGGATATGAGCCGCGGCGTCAGCATCCGTCCTGAGAAGAAGAAATGAGCCTTATTCCTGAAAAGGACGTTGATCGGATCACCTGTTTCCTGCATGGAAAAGCTGATCAGATCGCATGTCTGACAGGGAAGCTCCGGAGGTAAGCCTCCGGCATATCAATAAAAAAATAATAAAGAACCCGGGGAACAGTTGAGATTTCCCCGGGTTTGTTATATAAAAAAGAAATATACCGTCTCCCGTGCGGCCCTGTAAGGACCGTCCGGGACAGAAACTGATCTATTACTGTACGGAGACAGACATTATGACGAAACTATTTCATTACCTGAAGGGGTCTCTGGGAACGATCGCGCTGATCCTGCTTCTTCTGATCCTGCAGGCCTGGTGCGACCTGGAACTGCCGGCCTACACCTCGCGGATCGTGACGGAAGGCATTCAGCAAAAGGGCGTGGAGGACGCCGTACCGGATCGGATGAGCGCCGGCACGGCCGAAAATCTGAAGCTGTTCTTAAGTGAAGAGTCGGCTGCCCTTGTGGATTCCTGCTATGACCGGCAGGAAGAGGAGTGGACACTGAACGGGACCGGAAAAGAGAACCGGGAAGCGTTGAGCACGGCGCTTGCGGATGCGGAGATGATCCTGGGAATGCTTTTCTCCGAAGATGCGGGAGAGAGCCTTTCCGCCTACATGACCGCATCGGATACATCCGAAGGCGGTGAGGCGGGATCCCCGTTTTCCGCTTCCGGCGAGATGCCGGACCCTGAGACGGCACTGGCCATGCTGA
>CACZSG010000071.1 GCA_902783665.1 uncultured Lachnospiraceae bacterium
ATAAAATCATAAAATCATAAAAACTAGTGCTTGACCTTCAATCTGGTTGAACTTGTATAGTTGTCTCAGAAGACAGATTCCGGCCGCAGTGTTCCGGCCGTGAGCAGCCATTCAAGTACACATTCGGGAGGTCTTGTATGAAAAGAAAGTTTGCGTCAGTTCTTTTGGGAATCACACTCAGCCTTGGATTTGCAGGAGCCGTGTATGCGGAGGGATCCTATATTCCCGGAACCTATACCGCTTCGGCCCAGGGTTTCGGAGGAGCGGTTGAAGTAAGCGTTGAAGTGAGTGAAAACGCCATCGATTCCGTGACGATCACCGGCAGTGACGAGACGCCGGAAGTAGGCGGCGCAGCTATTCCGGATCTTGAGAACCAGATCATGGAAAGCCAGAGCAAAGAGGTGGAAGGCGTCAGCGGAGCCACCTTTACCAGCACGGCCGTGAAGGAAGCACTGGCGGCAGCCCTTCTGCAGGCGGAAGGCGAAGAGGCGACGGAAGCGCAGGCATCGCTCGTCCCGGGTACATACACCGCTACGAAGGAAGGCTTCCAGCGCTGCCATGTGACGGTCTCTGTTACGGTGGACGAGGACAGCATTACAGATGTGACCATCGATGAAGTAACAGACCATCCACAAACACTGGTCCAGACACCCTGCGAGCAGATCCCCGCAGATATTCTGGAAAATCAGACCTACAATGTGGACGGTGTGACAGGGGCGACCATGACAAGCAACGCCATCAAGAACGCTGTCCGTGACTGCCTTGACCAGGCCGGCGGTTCTGAGGCATTTTCCGCACCGGTCGAGCATGCGGACCTTGTGGCCGGTGAGGATGTGGAAACCGATGTTCTTGTGATCGGCGGAGGCGGTGCCGGCATGCTTGCAGCCATCGAAGCTTACAGCGGCGTAAGCACAAAAGAGCAGAGCGGCCTCTCGGTCACCCTGATCGAGAAAGCCGGTTTCCTTGGCGGAAGCACAAACCTTTCCGGCGGTGTCCGCCTGTTTCATCCGGACCCGAATGAGAAATATGACGAGGCATGGGTAGAGCAGGCTGTTCAGGATGAGATGAACACGCTTCAGCCGTACATGGAGCTTCCCTTCAACGAGGATCTGATCCGCAGTGAGATGGAGGTGATGGTGCACACCAACGAACTTCTTGAAGAAGTCGGTGTGAACAGTGTGGATGCCTGGGGATACCTTCAGTTTGCGCCGAAGGAGCATGAAGAGCCCAAATGGTTCGGCAGCTACCTGACGGAAGGAGTCAACAACTTCCTTCCGCAGACAGATATTGATGTCCGGCTCAACACCAGGGCCATGGAACTGCTGACTGACGAAGAAGGCGCGGTGATCGGCGCCAGTGTTCAGGACAAAACTTCCACCTATAACATCTACGCGAAAAAGGTGATTCTCTCCTGCGGCGGTTTCGCCAAGAATCCGGAACTGATCAAGGAATACTGCCCGGACTTCGTGGATGGAAAAGTTTTCGCGGCCGGCGCCAATACCGGTGACGGCATCATTATGGCAAGAGAGATCGGCGCGGAGATCATCGGCGACAAGATGTTTGGCCACCTTGGCGCGGATGAGATTGAAGGCGCGAGACCGGATTATTCCCTGACCTTCTACTATGGATACGGAACGCCCATGTACATCAACATGAACGGAGAGCGTTTTGTCAACGAAGACAAGAACAGCTATGTCATCTACCACGACCTTCTGAAACAGGACGTTCCGCAGGGATGGGGCATTATTGACGCGGACAACGCGGATGCGCAGGTGCTGGAGGATTCCGAGTCCCAGTATGTCCTGAAGGCTGAAACGCTGGAAGAGCTGGCGGAGCTTATGGGTGTGCCGGCAGAAAATCTTAAAAAGACGGTGGAAAGCTACAATGCCTGCATCGAAAACGGGGAAGATACCGAGTTCGGAACAGCCCTGGAGCGGATGGATCCCATCACGGACGGACCCTACTACGCCTTCATCTTAAGCCCCATTACCTTCTCCTCCCTGGTAAGCGTGAAGGTTGACGGAGACTGTCGTGTGCTGAATACGGATGGCCAGGTAATCCCCAACCTGTTTGCGGCCGGCGACATGGTGCTGGGCGGAAACCTGACTTCCTACTACTTCGACGCGCGTGGCGTGGGAACGGCTGTCTACACCGGGGACCTGTGCGGGAAGACCGTGAAGGCGGAGCTGCTGGGAGAATAAAAAGAGAATTCACCGGGGCAGTTCGTCTGCATGGAATAAGAATTCATCGGGGCAGTTCGCTGTCAAGGAATATAAACAGATACTGTGAAACAGTTCGGGCATACTGATCGACATGGTGAGTATGCCCGTTTCTTTTTCTGACACTCATAGACAGAATGGTTGTCGAAGGTATAAGATATATCTGGGAACAGGATTTCCGAAATCTGTATTTGGTTGTCAGAAATGGTTTTGTTGTCAGAAGTGGTTTTGTTGTCAGAA
>CACZSG010000072.1 GCA_902783665.1 uncultured Lachnospiraceae bacterium
AACGAGATCGCCATGTTCCGTGAGTGGGATGAGACAAAGGAACCGGACTATTTTCTCCTGAAATATCCGAATCACGATTCATTCAGCCATTTCATTCAGGAACTGAACCGCCTTTATACGGAAATTCCTGCTTTCTATGAGCTGGATTACGACCCCGCCGGTTTCTCCTGGGAGACCATGAACGACGGCGGCCACAACGTGTTCGGCATCCGCAGGAACGGAAAAACAAAAGGGCAGAGCCTGTTGGCGCTCTTCAACTTTTCCGACCAGGAGCAGGACTACTGGCTGACGCCCGGTAAGAACATGCAGGCAACCGCTATTCTTGATACGGACTGGGAACGGTTCGGGGGACATACAAAAGAACATCCCGATCATTTTGAGGAGAAATTCCAGGTGCCGAAGGAGATCAGCGAGGAACGCACCGACTGGTACCGGACCAGGCAGGCGGGGGTGCTGAAGCTGCCGCGGTTCAGTGGGGTGCTGATGCTGATCGAAGAGATATGATATTTTGATTTTTCGGACGACAGCAGACCCGGCCTGCATCTTCCGGAAGCTGCAGGCTGGGTCTGCTGTCTGGTTTCGAAAGCGAAAGGAATAACATTACACATAAAAATAAACAGCCATTACGTATAAGAATATGTTCAATGCTGTCGTGAATGCATACCGTCCTCTCATAAAAAAGGATGGAAATGCATGACAGCTGCATATCAGTATATACGTAATGGCTGTATTAATTTCTTTGAAAACCTGCCACTGGTGATTTTCGCCTATGTGAAGTCAGGCAGCGGCCGGGATCTGCCGCCGTCCCTCAAATGAAATCCACAAGAATGCTTCAGTCGAGCGGTTTCCCTGTAAGCAGCTCATAAGCCTGCTCGTATTTGGCAATCGTCTTGTCCACGATCTCCTGCGGAAGCGTCCAGTCATTTCCCGGATTCGCTCTCAGCCAGTCGCGGGCGAACTGCTTGTCGAAGGACGGCTGGCCATGGCCTGCTTCGTATCCTTCTCTGGGCCAGAAACGGGAGCTGTCCGGTGTCAGCATTTCGTCACCGATGACCAGATTGCCGTCTTCGTCCAGACCAAACTCAAATTTGGTGTCAGCGATGATGATGCCGCGTTCCCATGCGTAGTCTGCACATTTTTTGTAGAGAGCGATGGTGCAGTCGCGAAGCTTCTCGGCATACTCCTGGCCTTTTCCCGGGAAGTATTTTTCAAGATGCGCGATGCTCTGCTCGTAGGAGATGTTCTCATCGTGCTCACCGATCTCCGCTTTTGTGGAAGGTGTATAGATCGGTTCCGGGAGCTTTTCGGATTCCTTCAGGCCTGCCGGCAGTTTGATTCCGCAGACGGTGCCGTCCTTCTGGTAGCTTGCCCAGCCGCTTCCGGTGATATAGCCCCTGACAATGCACTCGATGGGAAGCATGTTCAGCTTTCTGCACATCATGCTCCTGCCTTCGAATTCGGGAGTCTGGAAGAATTCAGGCATATCCGCTGTATCTGCGGAGATCATGTGGTTCGGGAGAATGTCCTGTGTCATGTCGAACCAGAAACGGGACATCTGTGTAAGAACCTTTCCCTTTCCGGTAACAGTATTGTGCAGAATCACATCAAAACAGCTGATACGGTCTGTGGCCACCATGATGAGACTGTCGTTGTTATCGTAGATCTCTCTGACTTTTCCTTCCTTGATCGGTTTCCAGTCCATGAATATACGCCCTTTCTTGTTTGTGTGCTGAAACGCTTTGTCCGCGTTTTTTGTACGGTTCCGTGCATCGTTAGCAGTATATACTGCTTGTGTACAGAAAATCAACTCTTTTTTGAGCCGGTATGCATTGACAATATTTTCCGACGGATGATAGGATGGATGTAACAGATGTTATGGAAGGACGGTGATAAGATGTCCAATAAAACAATCAGTCTGAAGATGATGGGTGAGTTTTCCATCTCGGTAAACGGACAGGAGACAGCCACGCTGGTCGCGAAGACCAGAAAAGGAGTGGCTCTGATCGAATATCTGATCCTGAACTGGGGCAAACAGGTGCCGAAGCAGCGGCTTATGCGCATTTTGTGGTCGGATTATCTTCATGCGAATCCGGAGAGCGCACTGAAAACGCTGGTCAGCAGACTCAGAAAAACATTGAATGAAATCTGCGACGGACTCGGGGAATGTGTGGCTTCCCAGCGCGGCTGCTATTATTTTGAAAGCCTGCCGGGTATGCATATCGATGTTCTGGAGATCATGCAGATCTTTGAGAATCTGCCCAGAGAAAAAGATGAGGAGCGCCGCCGCACTCTCTATAAACAGCTTCTGCGCCTCTACACAGGGGACCTCTTCCTGACGGGGGATCTGGAGGGAGGAGAAGGTTACCACGCGGCTCTCCACAATGAGTATCTGAATGCAGTCTACGATTATATAGAGCTTCTCCTGGAACATGAGGAGTACAATCAGATCGTTGAGGTGTGCAAGAAGGCCAGAAAGATCGACCAGTTCGATGAGCGGCTGAATATGGAAATGATGCAGGCCCAGGTGGAAGCCAACCATCTGGAAGATGCCATGGAAGAATACCGCAGGGTGACGGACCTGAACCGAAAGCATCTGGATGTGGAGCCCAGCGAGGAGATGCGCAAGTTCTATGAAAAAATGATCCGTTCCGGGAATACGCTGAAATTCAATCTGGAAGCTGCCAGGACCCAGCTCAGCGTGGACGAGGAAATTCTGCACGGCGCACATGTATGCAGTTATGAAGAATTCCGCCAGATCTATTCCCTGCTGGCACCGACACTGGAACGTCTCGGCTGCAACATGTTCCTGGGACTGATCTCCCTGCAGGACCAGGACGAAGAAGATGAGAGCATTCAGGATGCTGCGCTGCAGAGGCAGCAGATGAACAGCCTGCTTGATATTCTTCGCGAGAATCTGAGACGTGGAGACGTTGTGATGCAGTATTCCCCGACCATGGCCATG
>CACZSG010000073.1 GCA_902783665.1 uncultured Lachnospiraceae bacterium
CGTCAGGGTCCGGCATCCTGCAGAGTGTTTTCGGCAGAAGAGAGAAGGAGAAAGCCGGGAGCCTGCCTGCAGCGGGCGGACCATTACCCGGAGCTTCTTCGGATTCCCAGGATGCTGCCATTGAGGAGATGGAGCGGAAGCTGAAGGAGCGGATCGCGCACAGGGCTGACACGTTTCAGCAGTACCTGTTCTATCTGATCGGCTTGAAGGGGCTTGAAAATGCTGATGTGTACAAAAGAGCCATCGTGGACAAGAAAGTCTTTTCCAAGATCAAGAACAACCAGGACTACCATCCCCAGAAGCTGACGGCCCTCTGCCTGTGCGTAGGCGCGAAGCTGAACCTGGACGAGACCAGGGACCTGCTGGCCCGCGCCGGGTACGCGCTGTCGCCCTGCGACAAGACGGACATTATTTTCTCCTACTTTATAGAAAACGGCATCTATGACATGATCGAACTGGACATCCAGCTGGAGGAACACGGACTGCCGTGCATTATTTCGTAAATATCAGCTGCCCTTTATTTACACCGGAAACAGGAACAGCAGGCATATTTTTAGAAACAGCGGAGATATACAGGACGTATGTATGCCATAGAGGCGCGGTAAAATATCAGACGCGAAAGAGGGAGGACAGGAATTGTACCAGCTTGCGGGTAACCTGCAGATGTTGTAAACTAAAAGCACGCTGCAGGGAAGAGAAACGATTATGCGAAAATATACAGGTGCTATACCGGCGGCATCTGGATAGTAACCGGGCGCTGTACCGGCGGAATTTGGGCAGTATTCGAGCGCTGTACCGGCGATATGCTTGCGGTATACGGGTGGAAAAAGCAGCAGTAGAACAGTCAGAAAGGATGCGGGACAGAATGAACGACAAAGAACAGCAGAACTTCATCGGCCAGATGATGGCAGCCATGTCAAAGCAGGACAAAGAGAGAAAGGCGGAGCGTTTCAGGGAACTGAATGTTCTGGCGAAAAAGGAACAGATCGTCTTTGCGGGGTCAAGCCTGATGGAGCAGTTCCCCATCTACGAATTCCTGCTGGATCAGGACCTTCCATGCACCATCTACAACCGGGGAATCGGAGGTTATACCACGAGTGAACTTTCCGAAACGCTGGACGCCTGTGTTCTTGACCTGAAGCCTTCAGCCGTCTTCCTGAACATCGGCACCAACGACATGAACGGCAACGACTATGTGCTTTCCGAGTTCCTGGGCAGGTACGAGCAGATCGTACGCAGGATCCTGCAGGAGCTTCCGGATGTGAAACTGTACCTGCTGGCTTTCTACCCGGTCAACCAGGATGCCGCGCCGGACGAGATGACAAGGGAGGCTTTCCGGTACCGCACGAATGAGAGAGTACGGGAAGCGAACGGGGAGATCCGCGCACTGGCGGCGAAGTACCAGGCGGAATATCTGGACCTGAATAAAGAGATCACGGACGAGAACGGAAACCTCTACAGGGAGCTGACGCTGGACGGTATCCATATGCATGTGGAAGGGTACCGGAGAGTCATGAAGAAGCTGGTTCCTGTACTGCAGGAACTCGCCTCTCTTTGCTGAAATGCTTGCACAAACAGGAAGAAACCATTATAATAAGGGTGCAATCAGAAGATTGTTAAATAATTAATTGGGAGGGGAACTAATTATGGCAGACGTAGAAAAACTGAATGTAGAAGAACTTGAAGGCGTAGCTGGCGGAGCAGCCGGAACAACAAATGGCGCTATCAGAACAGTCGCCAATCTGACAGGCGGATACCTGGCAATCCGTACCGCACCGGAAGCAAAGTATGAGAACGAGATCAACCATACCGGACTTCACAACGGAGACCAGGTACAGATCGTTGGACCCTATGTACAGGGAACAGGCTTCGGCGGCGGCCCGGCAACCTATGTAAAGGTGTTTGCACCGAAGTACGGCATTACAGGCTATGTAAATGCTTATTATCTGAAATAAGCTTACAGGGTCGGATTCAGAGTTGCATCTGAATCGTGAAGAGAGTTTTGATTTATCAGAAGGGACAGCCCGATGGGCTGTCCCTTTTTCAGGACGCAGGTTTTTTAATTCCTGCGCCTATTCCGGTGATCCTTCTGCTTTTTGCCATGACCGTTCTGGGAATCTCTCTGCTGGTCAGAGTGCTGTATAACACGCTGAGGCAGGTCCGTCTCCGGAGGTTGAAACTGGAAAACCTGATCAAACCATACATCAGGGGATTTCTGGACAGCCAGAATGAAAACAATAAGAATAATGCGGGATAAGAAACTCAGACCCGCTCAAAGACCATGTCCGTCAGGGCGCTTGCCGCGATCTGTTTTACCCGTTCCGGCGAGGTACCCGGGGAGATCCATTCTTCTGTCAGGTTTTTGGGCAGGATCAGCGGCATGCGGTCGTGTATCTTCGCAAGCTCCGCCGAAGGCTCCCGGGTGAGGATGGTGAAGAAAGGATATCCGTTCTCTATCCGGTACAGTCCGGCCAGCCAGGTAACGGTTTCCCCTGCGGGCTGAATGGCAAATTTATCTGCCGTGCGCGATGTTTCGCGTGCGGCTTTTTTTGTGTCCGCTGCGCGGAGGGCATTCGACTCTGCTGTGCGGGAAGCATGTGTTTCCGGCATGCGGAAAGCATCCGCCGGCATATGGACGGCGGGAGCCGCCGCCGGGTCCACGTTTGCCAGGGCGGCCAGATGCTGCCATTCGAAATAGTAGGAGGCGGGTACAACGCATCTGCGGCGCTGCCAGCATTCCCGGAAGGTCGGCTTTACATCCGCTGTTTCGGAGCGGGCATTGATGAGGGGCTGCGAGCGCTTCGTGTTTTCCCGGTCAGCCTGCCGGAAACCCCAGATCATCGGGAAGACGGAAGGCGTTCCCCTGGAATTGGAGGCAAGCACCGGCGCAATATCCGTGGGGCGCACTTCCCCCTCCGAGACGACGGGGCGGCCCAGGTCGTGGACCATCTTTCCGGCAAGGGATGAATGCCGGGCGGCCTCGATGATGGGGCGAAGTTCGGGTGACAGTTCTACATAATATCTTGAGCACATAAAAAAGGTTCCTCTGTTTCCTGGATCTTAAGCAGGTGAAAACCCTGTTTCCCTGAATTCTATCATGAAACCGGGAAGAATTCTTCTGTGACTTTGCTTTCTTGTTAACAGGAAATCGGGAAGAATTCCTC
>CACZSG010000074.1 GCA_902783665.1 uncultured Lachnospiraceae bacterium
CACCAGCACTTCCTTGAATGCATCGTCATGGATGTTTCCGCCATGGAAGCCGCCGATGTCCGTGGTCCACCACGGAATGCCGGCAAGGCCCATGTTCAGTCCGGCTGCCAGCTGGTTGCGCAGCGCACGGAAGGAGGAGTCGATGTCCCCGGACCATACCAGCGCACCGTACTTCTGGCTTCCGGCCCAGGCACAGCGAAGCAGGTTGAGGATGTTCTTCTGTCCTTCCTCTTCCATTCCTTCGTAGGCCATGCGGGCATAATACTTGGGATAGATGTTTCCTACTTCCAGGTCTGCGCCCATGAAATAGCGGTAATGTTCGTATTCGTAATCCGTATACTCCGGTTCCGCCTCATCCAGCCAGAAGATCTTAATGCCGTCCTTGTAATAGTTTTCCTTCATTCTCTCCCAGACAAACTTCCGGGCATCCGGGTTCGTCACGTCGATGAAGCAGGCCTGTCCAAGCTGTCCCAGGCGTTTTCCGTATTCGGAGCGGGTGAGATATCCCATCTCCCGCATCTGCTCGTAATTCTCGCTCTCACCGTCCACGGTGGGCCAGATGGATACCATCAGTTCGGTCCCCATCTCTTTCAGCTCTTTTACCATGGCTGCGGGATCCGGCCAGTATTCACTGTCGAATTTCCAGTCGCCCTCATGCGGCCAGTGGAAGAAGTCCGCCACGATGACGTCCACCGGGATGCCCCTCTTTTTGTATCCTCTTGCGACCTCCAGCAGTTCCTCCTGGGTCTGATAGCGCAGCTTGCACTGCCAGAAGCCCAGACCGTATTCGGGCATTTCCGGTACTTTGCCGGTAGCGTCCGCGTAGGCTTCCTCGATCTGTGCCGGCGTATCGCCCGCCGTGATCCAGTAGTCCAGCTGCTTTGTGCTTTCCGCCACCCATTCCGTGACGTTCTTTCCGAATGTCACCTTACCGATGGCCGGGTTGTTCCAGAGCATTCCGTATCCGCGGCTGGAAAGAGCAAAGGGTACGCTGGCCTGGGAATTTCTCTGCGCCAGTTCGATCACACAGCCCTTCATATCCAGATACGGCTGCTGGTACTGGCCCATTCCGAAGAATTTTTCCCCGGCATTGGCTTCCAGACGGTAGATCAGCTGATAGCCGTCCGTCCCAGCCTTCGGCCGGAAAGTGCGCGGCACGATCTCCAGGGCGCTGGCGAATTTACCGCTGCCTTCGTACATGTCTCTGGTCCTGTCATACTCTTCCAGCAGAACCTTTCCGTCCTGGTTCTCAAAGGAGAGCACGCCTCCCTCCGAAATACGGCAGGTGATCCTTCCGTTGGTTATGGAGGCTTTCTTTCCTTCGATCGTAATGACGGCCTCTGCCGGTTCCGGCTGCAGCAGCGCACTGTTGTCATCCGGAATAAATTCATGTCTCTGCGTCGCGCGTACACGAAGGGCGTTCTTTCCCCATGGTTCGATCAGCAGAAGTTCTTTGTCGTTTCTTCTGAACAACCGGTTGTCTTTCTGATAAAGCATGTCCGTTTCCTTTCTGGTCCTTTTTTTGAAGAACCGCTGACGCCCCTTTCCGGAACGTCAGCGGCTTTGCGTTTATACTTCCAGTCTGAAATCATCCTTTGTGAAGACCGGCAGCTTGTCCAGCGGTGCCTCTACAATAACAGTCTGTCCGCCTTCGTAGGTCTTTCCGGTCCAGATATGGGTCCAGGAAGCCCCCTGGGGCAGATACACTTCGGCCGTTCTCTGGCCGCGCTCCATGATGGGCCGTACCAGGATGTCCGGGCCGTACATCATCTCGGTCTCGTTGTTCCAGCAGGCAGCATCCTGCGGGAAATCGTAGAACAGCGGCCGCATGACCGGCGTTCCTTTTTCATGGGCGGCCTTCATCAGGCTGCGGGTGTAAGGACGCATGTTCTCACGGATCTTAATGTACTCTTTGCAGATCTCATAGACCTCGTCGCCGTAGCTCCAGATCTCGTTCGGCGCGCCGGAAACGCATTCCGCTCCGCCTGTGGTCCCGTACTGCGGCTGGTAAGGCATACGGTAGCCGTGCAGACGCATGACCGGGCAGAACGCACCGTACTCGAACCAGCGGGCAAACACTTCGTGATACTGTTCGTCATAGATGTTTGCGCCGAAGAAGCCGCCGATATCCGTGGTCCACCATGGAATTCCGGCAATCCCCATGTTCAGGCCGGCCGCGAACTGGTTCCTGAGGCTCTCAAAGGTAGAGTGAATATCCCCGGACCATACCAGGGCTCCGTATTTCTGGCTTCCGGCCCATGCGCAGCGAAGCAGGTTCACCACTTCCTCCTGGCCTTCTTTTCTCATGCCGTCGAAGAAGGTCTTCGCGTACATCACCGGATAGATGTTGCCGATCTGCACATTCGGTCCAAGGTGGTAACGGTAGTTTTCAAAGTCGTAGACCGTATACTCGGGTTCCGCCTCGTCCAGCCAGAAGATCTTGACGCCCTTGTCGTAGTAGTTCTGTTTGCACTTGCCCCAGACATATTCGCGGGATTCCGGATTGGTCGGGTCGAACTGGATGGTATTGCCCATATAGGTGTTGTCGATGCGGACGCCCTTTTCCACGCGGGTCAGCAGGCCTTTTGCCTTCATCTCGGCAAAGTTCTCGCTCTTATAGTCAACCATGGGCCATACGGATACCATCAGCTCAATGCCCATCTCCTTCAGCTCCGCGATCATGGCATCTGGATCCGGCCAGTAGGTAGGATCGAAACGCCAGTCGCCCTGCTTCGGCCAGTGGAAGAAGTCCACCACGATCACATCCAGCGGGATCTCCCTGCGTTTGTATTCCCTGGCGACCTCCAGGAGTTCCTCCTGTGTCTGGTAGCGCAGCTTGCACTGCCAGAAGCCAAGGCCGTATTCCGGCATCATCGGCACCTTTCCGGTGGCTTCGGCATACGCTTCCTCGATCTCGGCAGGCGTGTCGCCAGCGGTGATCCAGTAGTCCAGTTTTTTGGAAGAAGCCACTTCCCAGGTGGTGATGTTCTTGTTGAAGTTAACGCGTCCGATGCCCGGGTTGTTCCAGAGGAAACCGTACCCCAGAGAGGAAAGGACAAAGGGCACGCTGGCCTGGGAGTTTCGGTGCGCCAGCTCCAGTTCCGCTCCCTTGACATCCAGGAACGGCTGCTGATACTGTCCCATACCGAACAGTTTCTCGTTCGGATTGGATTCAAACCTCATGGTCAGCTGGTAATCGCCGCCGATGATCGGCTTGAATTCCCTTGCCTCGACTTCCAGCGAGCTGGTGGTGCTTGCGAACATGTCCTCACGGTTGCGGACATACTCTTCCAGCAGCAGTTCTCCCTTCTGGTTGTAGAAAAACAGCTTTCCGATGTTGTTGATAACAGCTTTGATCTTCCCGTTCGTGATACTGGCACGGTTGCCTTCGATCTCCACCTTTGTCTCCGTCTTTTTGGGATCGCCGTCCAGGGCCCAGAGCTCCGCGGGCATTTCCGGCATCTTGGATGCGCGGACGCGAAGGCTGTTCTCGCCCCAGGGCTCCACGATCACGCGCTCCGCGTCGTAGCGGTACAGCAGCGCGCCGTCCTTCTCCTCAAAAAAGCCAAGAAGGAAATTGTTGTCTGAACGGAAGTCTCCGCTGGGAGCTCCCTCTTTTCTGGTAAAATCCGGCATTGGAATGCCCTCCTTTATCTGCCGTCCGGCCGGTACGCATCCCCGGCCGCGGCTGTCTCAGTTAATTGAACAAGGTTATCAGGTTTACTCTTTCACGGCACCGGCTGTCATACCGCTGACAATGTACTTCTGCAGGAATACGAAAAGCAGGACCACCGGCATGACCAGAATGGCGCCGTATGCCATGATACAGTTCCATTTTGTGCCGTATTTGCTCTGGAAACGGTAGATGTTCGCAGTCAGCGGACGCATCTCGGGTTTCACGTTGAAGGTCATGGAGTAGGCCAGGTCGTTCCAGCCGTTCAGGAAGGAAATGACCAGAACCGTAATGATACCTGTCTTGATGGCAGGGATCATGATCTTGAAGAAAGCCTGGAACACGTTGCAGCCGTCAATTCTTGCCGTGTCGTCCAGCGCTGTAGGCACGCTCTTGAAATACGGCCGCAGCGTTACCACAATGAAGGGCACGGAACCCGAAGCGATGGCCAGCGCCGGTCCGATGTAGGTGCCCAGCAGATGCAGGCGGGAGAAGATCAGGTACATGGGCGTCAGGGTAAGGGATGCCGGCAGCATCTGGGTGATCAGGAAGGAAAGCATGAAGCCCTTCTGTCCGGGCACCTTATAGCGGCCCATTCCGTACGCGGCAGTGACGCCGAAGGTCATGGAAATGCACATGGCCAGCAGCGCAATGCAGATACTGTTCCTCAGAGAAGAAAGGAAGTCCTTGTCCGAGAAATTCTCGATCC
>CACZSG010000075.1 GCA_902783665.1 uncultured Lachnospiraceae bacterium
GGCTTCCGTATTCAGGGAGTTCTCGACTTTTCATTGATTGGGATTCTGTCAAAACTGTCCGGCATCCTCGCAGAACATAAAATAGGAATCTTCGCAGTGTCGACATACAATACAGATTATATTCTTGTAAAAGAAGAAAACTATGAGAGAGCACTGGCCATTTTAGCTTCAGAAGGATACATTGTAACATAATCCGATGATGATCGCCGGTGTGATTGTCTGGATCAGAAAGAAAACGCCCCATCTGTTTCTGTCCGCTTTCCTGATGTTCGTCTTTTCGGCGCTCGGACCTGTGACAGGTAATACTGATCTGATCTTTTTTATCAGCATGTTCGGTGAAATGTTCATGGTGCTGTTCCTGTATCTTTATGCAAAGAGGCAATGAACGGCAGTGTGTCTGCATGGTACGGTTCCTTAAATATCTCCCGGACGGATGCGGGTTCTGAGTTTTCCGTCAAAAATCTGCGTTTCGGAAAGATGGGATAGAGAAAAATATGCGTAAAGAAACATCAAAGAAGAAAAAGAGAAATAATAACTGGCTCAATGCTGTCCTCTTTATGCTCCTCGGAGCCGTCTGCGGCGTCCTGATCATGCAGTATCTGGAACATGCGGAGGAGGCAGGTGTGTCCCTGTCCGGGCAGATACTGGCTATAGGGCTCCTGATTATCGGGATGTATGCGGCCATGCTCCTTCAGATCATAATCCATGAAGCAGGGCATCTGGTTTTTGGATTCCTGACCGGGTACAGATTCAGTTCATTTCGTATTTTTAACCTGATGCTGCTGAAAGAAGACGGAAGATTTCGCATAAAAAACTTAAGCATAGCAGGCACCGGTGGACAGTGCCTGATGTGTCCGCCTGACCTTAAAGACGGAACAATGCCCTTCATGCTCTACAATTTCGGCGGCGCGATCATGAATCTTCTGGCCGCTGTCATAAGCCTGGTCTTGTGCTGTGTCCTGCCAGCCTATTCGGTGAGGCGGATTTTCTGCGCGCTTGTTGCGGTGATCGGTTTTGGGTATGCACTCATCAACGGACTGCCCATCAGAATGGGCGCGGTGAATAATGACGGAAGAAATGCACTTGATATGGCAGAAAGCAAGGAGGCCGTGCAGGCCTTCTGGGTGCAGCTTAAAGTAAATGAAATGATCTCAAAAGGAGTCCGTCTGAAAGATATGCCGGACAGGTGGTTCGCTGTCCCTTCCGACGAATCCATGAAAAACGGGATTGCTGCAGCCTCCGCTGTCTTTGCCTGCAACCGACTGATGGACCAGCACCGTTTTTCGGAGGCCGATGCGTTGATGACGCGTATTCTGTCATCCGAAAACGGTCTTGTCGACCTTTACCGCATGATGCTTGTCTGCGACAGAATGTACGTGGAACTGATCACGGAGAACCGTTCCGACGTTCTTGAGAGGATGCGCACAAGTGAGCAGCTAAAGCTCATGAAGAGCATGAAGTCTAACCCGTCCGTTCTCCGCACGGAATATGTCTATGCGCTGCTCGCCGAGAAAAACAAGGCGAAAGCCCAGGACATTGAAAAGCGGTTTGAAAAGAGTTCGAAATCGTATCCCTATCCGAATGAGATTGAGGCAGAAAGAGAACTTCTTCTGATTGCAAACGAGATCGCCGAAGGTTCGGTCCACAGTACCGATCGATAGACCATGAAGAGGTCCGTGGAACGGCCGACAGCGGCAGAAGAAACAGATCATGATTCCAGATGTGGATGATGGCTGAACAAAAGAAGCAAATGAGGTGTGCGTGAATGAAATCTATTCTGATTAAGGATACCACAAAAGAAGAACGTGAGCAGATCATCAAAAATTCCTTAGACTGTGGCAGCGGCTGTGAAAATTGTTCTTCCTGCTGGCTGGGAGGGGGTTCCCCATGGGACATTTATCAGGACTACATTGATGGAAAACGGGAAATCAGGGATATCAATGCCGATTACATGGACAAATACCGTCAGGGAAGGAGCATCCTTTAGGATAAACACTATTAGAGTACTGTGCAGTAAGAATTCATTGCCTGAGTGCGGCCAGGGTGGCTGAATCGATGTAAAACTGGACGGAGGGGTATATCATGCTGCAGACAAAGAACTGTTTTTTGAACCTGCCGGCCGGAACGGTTGATTATATCCGTTTTGGCAGCGGTCAGAAAACGCTCATCATGATTCCCGGTGTGGGGGATGGCCTGAAGACTGTCAAAGGCATGGCCTTGCCCTTTGCTTTTCTATACAGAAGTCTGGCAAAGAATTTCACTGTGTATGTGTTCAGCAGGCGGAGGATACTGTCGCCGGGGATGACGACACGCGACATGATGGAAGACCTGAACAGTTCTATGGATGCCCTGGGATTGCCGTCTGCTTCGCTGGTCGGTGTTTCTCAGGGAGGCATGATTGCCCAGTGGCTGGCTATCGAACATCCGGAGAAGGTAGAAAAACTGGTGCTGACCGTGACTTTGAGCCGCCCGAATACGACACTGCAGAATGTGATTACCCGCTGGCTTGAGATGTCAGATCGCAGCGATTACAAAGGCATTATGCTGGATACGGCAGAACGTTCCTATTCCGAAAAACGGCTGAAACAGGCAAGAATCGAATACCGGCTGCTCGGAAGCATCGGTAAGCCCAGGTCCTTTGAACGCTTTCAGATACAGGCAGCGTCCTGCACGACTCATGATACTTATGATCTGCTGGATCAGATCTTATGTCCCACACTGGTGATCGGAGGGAAAGAAGATAAGATCGTTACAGGGCAGGCTTCTGTAGAAATGGCAGAAAGGATTCCGAACTGTGAGCTGTACATGTATGACGGTCTGGGACATGGGTTGTATGAGGAAGCTCCTGATTTTCTGAAGCGTGTATCGGATTTTTGCAAGTAAGGTGATGATGCATCTGAATATCGTACGGGTAAACCAGAAGTGGCAAGAATGAGTTGACTCATTTTTGCCACTTCTGCGATTTGCCTTTTGATCGTATGATAGCAGTGTAAGATATCTTATATGACAAAATGAAGTGTAAAGATTTCAGGCAGACAGGAAAGGAATGAGGATAAAAAATGAATAAGCTGACCGATTGGATCATCCATAAGATAAAAGAGGAATATAGAGACGATGTTGCTCTGCTGCTGGCTTTACATGGCTACAACACGGCAGATGATCAGCATGGTATATCCTTTGACTATTATGTTCCCGCTGCGGAAAGAGGAAATGAACTGGCAGAGACCTTCATTATAAATGGAGTGGGTCATGATCTGTATCCCAGGTCATGGGACCGATTGGAAGACTCAGTGATGCTGAATGATATGCCTATAGTCATTGATGGTGCGGAGATTCTGTATGCACGTTCCGATGAGGATAAGGAAAGATTTCTGGATCTGAAAAGGAGGCTTCATCATAATCTCAATGATCCGGGATTTGTTTACGCGAAAGCACTGGAGTATATGGATAAAGCCCTGGAAATATATCGTTCTCTCATCTTTGAGGAAAGGCTTTATCGTGTGCGTTCGGAAGCAGGCTATATCCATTACGAATTAACCAGGGCTGTGGCGGTTCTGAATCACACTTATGCAGAAAAGCCGATCTTCAGCCGGGATCAGGCGTATAACAATGATCCGGACAGCCGGATTTATCATTGCCCGGAAATGAAGCAGGTTCCGGAAGGGTTCTTTGAAAATGCCTCCCGTCTTTTGACTGAGAAGGATCCTGAAAAAATGATGGAAGTGGTCCGTTCTCTGTTAAAAGCAACAAGAAAATTCATTCTGGAAAGAAAACCGGCCGAAGAGCCGGGGACGATGAAAGAAGTCAGTTATCAGAGTGTTGCAGACTGGTATCAGGAACTGAGCCTTACATGGCGCAGGATCCGCTGTTACTGTGATAATCATATGACGGAGCAGGCTTATTGTGATGCACTGTATCTTCAGGAAGAACTATTGTATATGGCACAGGAGTACCGCATCGAGGAAATGAATCTACTGGATGCTTTTGATCCGAATGACCTGTCCGGACTGAAAGAGTGTGCAAATGATCTGGAACATAGAATTATCGAAATACTTGCGGAACACAAAACACAGGTCAAAAGCTATCAATCCATAGAAGAGTTTCTGAAGGTCAGGGGATACAATACATGAAATATCGAAATGCATCGGAGGTTTTTCCGGATGAACTCTTAAAGGAGATTCAAAAATATGCTTCTGCAGAAATGATCTATATTCCTGAGAAATCTGAGAAAAAAAGCTGGGGAGAAAAGTCGGGGGCCAGGGATTATTATGTGAAGAGAAATGCTGCTATACGAGCTGAGTATCGGGAAGGAAAGTCTATACAGGATCTGGCAGATGAATATGGACTTTCTCATGATTCCGTCCGAAGAATTTTGTATAAATAAACCATCAACAGGCGCTGCTTCGGCAGTGCCTGTTTGTGTTCGAGGGATAGAAATAAAAGGAGATATGTGTTATAAAAAAAACAGTTTATTGATTAAACGCTCTCAGTGATGAAAAGGGAAAAAACGGATGAAAAAAATAAATCTTATTCTTTTAGGTGCGTTTCTTGTAAAATCTGTTTTCGCCGGGGAAACAGCCCCAATGCCGGAACCGGAAGTCCGTCTTGAATCTTTTGCGGATTATCAGGACTGGGCCGTAAATACCGGTTATCCGTGCGGAACTCTGATCCCGGGCGGAGTGGACGGGATCAACCAGGATTCCTTCAGGACACTTCCCGGTACGGACGGTTACGATTCGGGGCGCATTGTCGTGGGGGACAGCCGATGCTGCCAGATGGGCATTTACCAGCAGCGCGCCTGCGGGGACAGTTTTGCCGTTTTTGCCACCTGGGGCGGTCATTATAAAAATGCAGAGCCTCGTCTGGATACGGAAGAGTTCTATCAGAGTGTCGAGGACTGCTTTCACAGGCAGGTGGAGGAAAAGAGGACATGCAGCCTTTATTTCTTTGCCACGGTCAATGATTATGATTTTGTTGACAACAACAACGAAGAGAGTATTCAAAGAGCGGTTTCCTGTGCCGAAAAGCTGGCTTCCATGGAGTATGAATATAACGGAGAGGTCTATAGCCCGACGGTTACGGTCATTGGGATCGCGACAGGTGCCACGGACAAGCCGGTTCTGCGCTATGAGCCGGAACAGTTCAACAGGTATGGGGACGAGTTTAATGAACTGTTGAAGAAGGCGGTGACTGACAGTCCGGTCCTGAACGAGACAGCAGAACGCTGGACGACGGTCCCTGAGATCCTGAACAATGGGATCGGTTTTATTGATGATGGTCTGCACTATGACGACACATCGCTTAAGGCACTTGCGGAATATGTCTGTGAACATTGACATTGAAGAAAAGTCTTTCGTTTCAGTTCCCTGCATTGCGGGAATGAAATTTATATAGTAGAATATGAAAAGCGAAAAGATTCATTCTTTTTGAAATAACAGAGCATGGCCTGCCGGTATTCAGAGTATTCATCATGTAAATGGCAGGAGGCGGGAGAAACAGAAAATGGAAAAAAGACGCAGAATGACCCGGGAGGAACGGGAACATCAGCTTCATGTCAGAATGGGAATCGCTGCAGCGGCCTTTGTTGTGCTGCTCCTGATCATAGCAGCAGTGGTTCGTTTTTCCGGTTCTGGAAAAAAGGACGGCAGCAGGAATCCGGAGGCGGTTCCGGCAGCGGATACAATGTCGGCAGCTGTTGAAACGGAAGTGCAGACAGAGGTCCAGACCGAGACAGAGACACCGCCCGACCCATATGCGGACAAACCGGAAATTGACATTAACAGCTGGGAATTCATTCTTGCAAATTCCACCCACTCCATTTCCGATTACGCGCCTCAGACCGCGCCGATCGAAAGCGTGGAGCTTGATGCCAGGATCATTTCCGCCATGACAAGTTTTGTCGCGGATACCAGGGCACAGGGACTTTCGGTCGTGCTTACATCCGGTTACCGCAGTTATGATACGCAGACCTATCTGTTCAATAACAAGGTGGCTCAGTACGGCGGAGATGAGGCAACGGCGGCTACCATTGTCGCAAGGCCGGGAACCAGTGAACACCAGACAGGCCTTGCCGCGGATATTACGGATCAGTATTATCAGTTCATGAATGAGTCGCTGGAAAGCACGGCCACCTATCAGTGGATGAGCCAGCACTGCCATGAATACGGCTTTATCGTCCGTTTCCCGAAGGGGAAGGAAGACATCACCGGAATCATGTATGAACCATGGCATTATCGTTATGTCGGGGTTCCGGCGGCGACGTATATTATGGAACATGGACTGACACTGGAAGAATTTGTTGAATTATATCAGTGAGACAGCAAAGAGAGAATCTGTATGGAAAAACTGAAAGATCTGCTTGAACAGGACAGGGAACCGCTCCTTCGGGCACTGGCCGGGGCGGAGACGGCAGAAAGTGCCATCTCTGTCATGGACAGGGAACTGACCCGGCTCCAGAACCTGTTCCAGCAGGAGAATGAGGATCTGCAGGTGGCAGATGAGGCTTCTTTCGCGCTCCAGGCAGCGCGGGGAGCCCTTTCCTTTGCAGACAGCACCGGCGAGACAGTCGTCTATGAAATGCGGGAGTCGCCGGGAGAAAAGCAGAGTTCATCAAGGCTGGCGGAAAAAGGCATGACGGCAGCCGGTATGCTGATGTGTGTTTTTGCTGTTCTGTTCGGAACAGCAGCCGGAGGGGCTTCAAGACCTTTCTGGGTCATGCCTTCCGTGCTCTGTCTGATGGCGGCAGGGCTTTTTTGCGTTATCAGGGGCAGGAGAAGCCTGAAACTTCCCGTTCACGGAAAAAGCAGGAATGAGACCGGGAAAAAACCGCTGGTTCTTGTGCGTCCGGACGGGGATAAACTGTTCCACAGTCTTCTGGCGCTGCTGACTTTTTATGACGGAAGAATGGAGGAACTGCAGGGCAGAGCAGGAAAGCAGGCCTTGGGTGACAAAACAGCTTCCGGGATACTGGAGACGGAGGAACAGTCCATGCTCAGCCGGCTTCTGGAACTGCTCTACGGCAGGAAGGAGGACCCGCAGGCCGCCGAAATGATCGGCGAGATCAGGTATTATCTGCACCGGAAAAGGATAGAGGCTGTGGATTATACGCCCGAGCACGGAAACTGGTTTGATGTGATGCCGTCCTCTGCCCGGGAGACACTCCGGCCGGCGCTCGTTCAGGAGGGAGTACTGCTGGCGAAGGGACTTGCAGTGGACAACCCCGGCCGTTGAATCAGCAGACGCGGGTCCGGACGGGACCTATTCGAGGTAGATAATGGAGCGTTATTTTGGATTTGATCTCGGAGACGCGGAAAGCGCAGTCTCCGTTCTTGAAAAAGACAGCGCCAGGGAGCCGGAAGTTCTCCAGGTCGGCGGGACCGGAAGCTTTATCACAGCGTGGGCACGCAAAGAGGACATGCAGCTGGTCATCGGTGAACCGGCCTGTTATCTGACCGGGGCGTCAGAACGGAAACTCAGGTTCAAGAGCCGGTTCCTGACAGATCCGGGCAGTGAAAGGGATGTGAAACAGTTCGCGAAAGGGGTCCTGTCGGAACTTGTGAAGGCCTCCCTTGCGGATCCCCAGGAGGACTGCTGTTTCTATATCGGCTGTCCCGCCGGGTGGGATAAAAACGCCAGGGAACGGTACCGCAGCATTTTCGAAGCGGCGGGATATCCCCCTGTCAGAATCATATCCGAATCCAGGGCAGCCCTGGTTTCCGCCTGTCAGTCAAGACATCTGCAGGTGGGATATGATATTCTGTCACACCCGGTGCTGGTGGTGGACATTGGCTCTTCCACGACGGATTTTGCCTATATCATGGGCGGCAGGGAAGTGGAACTTCAGACGGGCGGCGAATCCTTCCTGGGGGGAGGACAGATGGATGAGCTTCTGCTGGATGCCGCTCTGGAAGCCTCCGACCGGGAAAAAGAACTTCGCGGAGTATTTGAGAAAAGCGAGCCCTGGAGGACCTACTGTGAATTTGCTGCCAGGCGTCTGAAAGAAAAATATTTTTCGGATGAAGCTTACTGGCAGGAACACGGATGCATGGAAACCATCCGGGTATTTTATGACAGACCTCTGTCCCTTACATTAAGGATGGACAGGGAGATGGCCGACAGAATTCTGTACAGGCCGTGCCGCCAGCTTTCAGGAAGATCTTTTGCCCAGGTATTCAGGGAGAGCCTGAAAGAAGTCCGGGACGGGATAGACGGGAAACAGCCGGAACTGCTTTTTCTGACCGGCGGCGTTTCCAGACTCGGCACCCTAAGAGACTGGTGCCGTGAGGTATTTCCGGAAGCGGTGGTGATCACGGCGAGGGATCCTGAGTTTTCTGTTTCAAAAGGACTGGCCTGGTGCGGAAGCATCGATGAGGAGATGCGTGCTTTCACAAAGGAGATCACGGATCTGAAGGATTCCAGCACGGTGGAACAGATCGTGGAGCACCATGTGCAGGAGCTGTACAAGTCGGCAGTTGAAACACTGACGGAGCCGATCCTCCGGGATGTTGTGCTTCCGGTCATTTACCGCTGGCGTGACGGAGCGATCCGCAGGCTTTCGGATATTGATGAAGAACTGCAGAGGGAGATCACGGCGTGGATGCATTCTGAGACGGCGCATTCGCTTCTGGTCGGACCTGTCACTTCATGGCTGAAACCCGTGGCATACGAGCTGGAGGAGCATACCGTGCCGATCTGTGTCCGGCATCATGTACCGTACCGGGCCCTCAGCCTGAACTCCTATCTGAACGCTTCGGACCTGGATATCAGGGTGGAGGCAAAAAGCGTCTTCGCGATCGGCGAGATCACCTGGATGATCGACACTATTATCTCTATTCTGATCGGACTGCTGTGCGGCGGAGGCGGAATCGCGCTGATCACCGGAGGACTGCCCGGCATCATAGCGGGGGCTGTGATTTCACTGCTGGTGCTGGTCCTTGGAAAAGACAGGATGGAGGACGTTCTGCTGAAGGCCAACCTTCCCGTGGCGGCAAGAAAGCTTTTCCCGAAAAGCTATTTTTCCGCCAGGATGAACAGGATCAGTGATGAAGTGAAACAGAGCTTTTATGAAACACTTGAAAAGGATAAAAACGAGGAGATCACCGAACGTCTGGTGCGGGAACTGTCAGGACAGATCGAAGACTGTCTGATCAAAATGGCCAGAACGGTGGAGATCCCTCTGGTTTAAATACAACAGGAGGACTTATAAAGATGGACAGAAAAGTTGTTGTGCTCAGTAACTGGATGAATGAAAAACAGAAGGGGAAGATCCTTCAGACGGCTGAAGACTGTGGTTTTACATGTCTGTTTTTCAATAATGAACCAGAAGCGAAGGCTGAGAACGTGTTGGCGGATGCAGAAGTTGTCTTTGGTTTTGCTCCGGAAACAGCTGCCGGATCCACCTCCTTAAAATGGCTCTGCCTTCCCAGTGCAGGGGCCGACGTTTTTGTAAAGCCGGGCGCGATCCGCTCTGAAGAGACGATCCTTACAAATTCTTCCGGTGCCTACGGTGCCACGCTGGCCGAGCATATGGTCATGCAGACACTGATGCTGCTGCGCCGCATGCCCGAATTCCAGGAAGGCATCCGCAGGCGTGAATGGCTGCCGCCCAGAGAGCAGGCTTCGGTGAAGGACAGCCGCGTTACTGTTCTGGGAACCGGCGACATCGGCGGATGCTATGCCAGACGGATCAGAGGCTTTGAACCGGAACAGATCGTCGGTGTCAACCGCAGCGGGAAATGCACAGACCCTGCTTTTGACAGGATCCTTCCGTGGACGAAGCTGGACGAGATCCTGCCCGAGACGGATATTCTGGCCATGAGTCTCCCGGGAACCCCGGAAACCGCGGGTATTCTTTCTGCAGAGCGCATCGCCCTGCTTCCGGAGACGGCCTATGTGATCAATGTCGGCAGAGGCAGCGCCATAGATGAGGCGGCACTTTCAAAGGCGCTGAATGAAGGCCGGCTGGCCGGAGCAGCGCTGGATGTCATGCAGCACGAGCCCCTTCCCAAAGAGGACCCGCTGTGGGAGACGAAGAATGTGATCCTGACGCCCCATGTGGCAGGCAACATGACCATTCCCTTTACGAAGAACCGTGCGGTGGAGATGTTCTGCGAGGATCTGGAAAACTATGCGGCAGGCCGTCCGATGAAGTATCTTGTCAACCGGAAACTTGGGTACTGACAGACAGAACAAAGCGGCCGATCTGCCGTGAAGACAGATTTCTGACGGGTGCCCCGTCACCGAATGATCTATCAGAATGAATCCAACCACCAGGAGGCTTATTAATTATGAGACAGGTTACACTTGGAAAAACAGGAATAACGGTACCCCAGAACGCGTTCGGCGCACTGCCCGTACAGAGGGTGGATATGAATACGGCGGTGAAACTGCTCCGCAGGGCTTATGACGGCGGAATGCGCTTCTTCGATACGGCAAGGGCCTACAGTGACAGTGAAGAAAAACTGGGCGCCGCATTTGAAGGAATGCGGGACAAGGTCTTTATCGCTTCCAAAACACAGGCCAAAACGCCGGAAGCATTCCGTGAGCAGCTGGAGACTTCTCTGAAGAATCTGCGCACGGATTATGTGGATATCTATCAGTTCCACTGTGTGGATCAGTGCTACCGTCCGGGTGACGGTACGGGAATGTATGAGGCCATGCTTGAGGCAAAGGAGCAGGGGAAGATCCGTCATATCGGCGTGTCGGCCCATAAGCTATATATTGCGCAGGAGATCGTGGAATCCGGCCTCTATGAGACACTGCAGTATCCCTTCAGCTATCTTTCTTCCGATAAGGAGATAGAACTGGTGGAGAGCTGCCACAGGGCCGGCATGGGCTTCATTGCCATGAAAGGTCTTGCCGGGGGCCTGATCAACCGCTCGGAAGCGGCCATGGCCTTTATGAGCCAGTTTGAGCATGTGCTTCCCATCTGGGGGGTACAGCGTGAAGAGGAACTGGAGGAGTGGATCTCCTACATGGACAAGACACCGGAAATGACGGATGAGATCGCTCAGTTCATCGAGAAAGAAAAAAAGGAACTGGACGGGGAATTCTGCAGGGGCTGCGGCTACTGCATGCCATGTCCGGCCGGTATCGTGATCAATCAGTGCGCCAGGATGTCTCTGATGCTGCGCCGCGCTCCGTCAAAGGCCTGGCTGACTCCGGAGAAGCAGGCCTGGATGAAGCAGATCGAAAACTGTCTGCACTGCGGCAGGTGCATCAGCAAATGTCCTTATGAGCTGAACACCCCTGAGCTTCTGCAGAAGAACTATGAGGATTACAAAAAAGTGCTTGCGGGAGAGGTAACTGTATAATATGAGGATCTTTCTTGCGCCGATGGAAGAAGTTACCGGCCACGTTTTCAGAAGGTGTCTGGAACAGCATTTCGGAGGCATAGACAAGTACTATACTCCGTTCATTGCCCCTGCCAGCGGAAGAATGTTGAGAACGCGCGAATTAAAAGAGATCGCGCCCGAAAACAATGAAGGGCTGAACGTTGTCCCCCAGATCCTGACATCAGATGCCGGTCTGTTTCTTAAGACCGCTTTGGAACTTGCTGACAGGGGATACCGGGAGGTCAATCTGAATGTGGGATGTCCTTCGGCTACCGTGGTGAACAAGCACAGAGGCAGTGCCCTTCTGAAAGAGAAAGATTCCCTGAAAAGTCTGCTCTCCGGCATCTTTGACGGAATGGAAGCGGATCCGGGCCTGAAGGGGATGAGTGTCTCCGTAAAGACCAGAACAGGGTTTTCCTCCGCGGAGGAACTTCCGGAACTTCTGGAACTGTTCAGCGGATTCCCTGTGAGTGAGCTGATCATACACGCCAGAGTGCGGGAGGCATACTACCGCGGGCTGCCCGATCTGGACGCCTTCGATGCCGCCTGCCGGTTCAGAGCGGAAAAGGGAGCCGGATGGGATCTGTGCTACAACGGAAATATCCGCTCCGCGGACCAGTATAAGGAGATCTGTTCCAGGTTCCCGGCGGCAGAAGCCGTCATGATCGGACGCGGGCTTGTCCGCAATCCCGGCCTGGCCAGGGAGATCAGGACCGGGGAAAAAATGACGAAACAGGAACTTCGGGTGTTCCATGACAGTCTTTACGCGGAATACTGCAGCTGTCTGGGAAGCTGGAAGGATGCTCTCTACAAAATGAAGGAAGTCTGGTTTTATCTCGGCAGCATGTTTGAGGACAGTGCAAAGACAGTTAAAAAGCTGAATAAAGCGGACAGACCTGAAAAATATCTGGCGGCTGTGCAGGAGATCTTCTGTCATGAACTGACGGATACGATTCCTGATACATGGTAAGACCGGAAAATCAACAGACCGGCAGGCTTTCGGCCCGCCGGAAGGAAAGAGGAATATTTTACGGCGTATGCTGAACAGGAACAGAAAACCAAGGCAGAAAAAAAGACCGCAGCTGCACCATGCGCTGCTGACAGTGGGCGTGATGGCGGCAGCCATGCTTACCGCGGTCGGAATATTGCACACCAGCCCCCATATTCCCCTGGTGTTCGGCTGTCTGGCAGCAGGGCTGACTGCCTGGTATCTCGGATCTTCCTGGGATGAGATACTGGAAGGAATGATCGGGGGAATCACGGATTCTCTGGAAGCGGTCCTGATCCTGCTGATGATCGGCATGGTGGTGGGAACCTGGATCGCGGGGGGAACGGTTCCGACGCTTATCTGCTATGGACTGAAGGTGATATCACCTTCTGCATTTCTTCCCTCTGCGATGCTGATCTGCGCGCTGGTGGCCTGTGCTATCGGCTCCTGGGGAACGGTGGGGACCATCGGCCTTGCCTTTATGGGCATCGGGACAGCGCTTCAGATACCGGCACCGATGATCTGCGGTGCGGTCATTTCAGGTGCATATATGGGAGAAGTCATCTCGCCTCTTTCGGATGCGACGAATCTGGCTGCGGCGGCAGCGGGGGAGAACGTGTTTTCTGTCGTTAAGAAAACGATTCCAACTGCTTTGACCGGCGGGATCATGGCTGCACTGATGTTTGCGGCAGCAGGCATGAAGTTCGGCGGCGGACAGGCGGATGCGGTGCAGCAGACGGTGGGTCCCCTGGTGGAAAGTCTCCGGGCACAGTTCCATATTTCGCCGGTCACTCTTATACCGCTGGTCGTGATGGCAGCCTGCATCCTGGCGAAGGTTCCGGCGATCCCGTCGATGCTGTCCGGGAGCCTGGCCGGTATGGCCACAGTGCTTCTGGTGCAGAAGGGCAGTCCTGCCTCCGTATTTATCTGTGCAAGTGAAGGGTATACCAGCACGACGGGGAATGAAATGCTGGATACGCTTCTGACGGCCGGGGGCCTGCAGAACATGATGGAACCTGTTTCCATCATCATTCTTGCCATGGCGTTCGGCGGCATCATGAAGGAGTCCGGACAGATGGATGCTCTTGTGGAGCCTCTTGTCAGCCGGCTGCATTCCATCGGAGGGCTCAGCTGTCTGGCTGTCCTTTCATGTGTGTTTTTAAATGTCATGCTGCCGGACCAGTACCTGGCGATCTCCCTGCCGGGGCAGATGTATGGGCCGGCCATGAAGAAGCGGGGAATACCGGGCAGCATGCTTGGTGCCATGCTGCTGGGCGGCGGCGCAGTTACTTCCCCTCTTGTCCCCTGGAATACCTGCGGGATCTACTGCAGAACGCTGCTGGGAGTGTCCCCGGCTGCCTACGGCAGATGGACCTTCTACGGACTGATGCTCCCGGTTCTTTTCATGATCAAAGGTGCAATATCCCGGAAAACACGGACCCGGGTTTAGTGGAATATATTTTCAGAAAGGAGCAGATATGGAAAAATTCAGCTTGAACGGGACCTGGCAGCTGGAAGTACCGGGGATGGCCCCCGTACAGGGAACGGTCCCGGGATCGGTGTATTCCATTCTTCTTGAGAACGGGAAGATGGAGGACCCTTTTTACGGAGAAAATGAACTGGATGCCCTGGAACTGATGAAGAATGACTTTGTCTTTGAAAAACGCTTCACGGTTCCCGAAGAGATCCTTCACAGCCCCCAGGCTTTGCTTCGCTGCGAAGGCCTGGACACGGTCTGCAGACTGTTTCTGAACGGCCGTCCTGCGGGTGAGGCATTTAACTTCTACCGGACATGGGAATATGATTTGACGGAGCTGCTGACAGAAGGAGAGAACGTGCTGCGGGTGGAGATCGAGTCTCCCGTGAATTATATTCATCAGAAAGATGATGAGAAGCATTACGGTGCCAGCACGGACGCCATGCGCGGTTTTTCCTATCTGCGCAAACCGCACTGCATGTTCGGCTGGGACTGGGGCCCCAGACTGCCTGATGCGGGAATCTGGAAAGACATCTGCCTTCTTGGCGTGAATTCCTCCAGGCTTCTTCAGCTAAATCTGCGCCAGGAACATACGGTGCACGGGACGCTGACCCCGGAAACCGAAGAAAATGTTTCGGTAAAGGTATTTGCGGAAGTGACCCAGACAGGGAACGCGGAGGTCCGCATTACCATGACGGCCCCTGACGGAAGCGTTCAGACCCTGGAAAACGGATGCTGGAATCCGGTGGACAAAGTGCACCTCTGGTGGCCGAACGGACTCGGCGGACAGCCTCTGTACACGGTAAAGGCAGAACTTGTCGAGAACGAACGTGTTGTGGACTGTCAGGAAAAACGGATCGGGCTTCGCACCATGACCGTCGTCCGGAGAAAGGACGAGTGGGGAGAGACCTTTGCCCAGTGCGTCAACGGACAGACCTTCTTTGCCATGGGCGCCGACTATATTCCGGAAGACAATATCTTCTCAAGGATCACCCCTTCCAGGACCAGAGATCTGCTGGAACAGGCCAGGGATTCCCATTTCAATGCCATCCGGGTCTGGGGCGGCGGATACTATCCGAAGGACGACTTCTACGACTCCTGCGATGAACTGGGACTTGTGGTCTGGCAGGATTTCATGTTCGCCTGCGCCCACTATCCGCTGACCTATGAATTTGAAGAGAATATAACCGAAGAGTTCGCCCAGAACATTGACAGACTGAAGCATCACGCTTCCCTCGGCCTGTGGTGCGGCAACAATGAAATGGAAATGTTCGAACTGTATCAGGAATTTGAAGGGACCGTCTTCGACAGGGCAAATTACATCCGTATCTTTGAGCATATCATTCCGCATGTGCTCCGCGAACATGATCCGGATACCTTCTACTGGCCGGCTTCGCCCTCCTCAGGCGGATCCTTCGACGATCCCAACGGGGAAAACCGCGGCGACGTGCATTACTGGGATGTATGGCACGGCAGCAAGCCCTTTACCGAATACAGGAAATTCCATTTCCGCTATGCTTCAGAGTTCGGATTCCAGTCCTTCCCGTCACCGAAAACGGTTGCCGCTTTCTGTCCGCCCGAAGAACGCAATATTTTCTCCCGGACCATGGAGATGCACCAGAGAAACGGGGAGGCAAACGGAAAGATCGTCAACTATCTTTCAAAGACCTACCTGTATCCGGGCAGCTTCGAAGCGCTTCTGTACGCGTCCCAGCTTCTTCAGGCCGATGCCATCCGCTACGGTGTGGAACACTGGAGAAGAAACCGCAATGACGACCGCTGCATGGGCGCCATCGTATGGCAGCTGAACGATATCTGGCCGGTGGCTTCCTGGGCTTCCATCGATTACTACGGCAGATGGAAAGCGCTGCAGTATTCCGAAAAGAGATTCTTCGCCCCGGTCATGATCTCCTGTGAAGAGGAAAGCGAGCTGACCAGCCGCAGGTCCGTTGTCCAGGAGCCGGAGGGGACCGTGCCTGCGACTGCAAGACTGAATGTGACCAACGAGACCTGGAAACCTGTCACCGGTACCGTGAAGTGGTCTCTTCGTGACGCCGGCAGCCAGGTCCTCTGTGAAGGAAGCCGGGAGATCACCGTGGGAGCCTTTTCCAGTGAATGGGCAGAACAGCTGGATTTCACCGGAACAGACTTCAGGGAGAACCATCTGGTATACAGTTTTGAAGTTGACGGGAAAACCGTTTCCGAGGGAACCGTACTGTTTACGGCACCGAAGCACTATAACTTCAGGGATCCGAAACTGACCTGCAGCGTGGAAGGCAGCAGGATCACGGTGACAGCGGAAAACTACGCAAGATATGTGGCTATTGAAAGTGAGGATTCAGACCTGATCCTTTCGGACAATTACTTTGACATGGAGGCCGGCAGCACCACCGTCGAGGTCCTGAAAGGGGATCCGAACGGGGCGCTGAAACTGATGTCCGTGTACGATATACGCTGACGGGACAAGGGGACGTTCGCCTCTGTCCCACTCAAAAATGAATAAGAGGGACGTTCACCCCGACTCATTTGGACGGCAGCACTTCAGCTTTTCTGATATGCTGTCAACCAAATGAGTCGGGGTGAACGTCCCTCTGATTCATTCGAGTGGGACAAAGGCGAACGTCCCCTTGTCCCATTTACGCCTTCGCCCAGGTGAGCCCGTAGCAGAGTTCCATCAGTTTTTTCACTTCTTCTTTCATGCGCAGGCAGGCCTCGCTTTCGGTGGCATACTGAAGCAGACCTACTTTTTCTTTTTTGTCGCTGAAGTATACCTGCCATGATGAGCCGGTCTGTTCCAGGCAGATCCTGTTCTTGTGATTTCCGTTCAGACTGTAAAATTTCTGCGGAACCATATGAGACTTCAGAAAGTCGTTCAGCTCTTTTCTTGTCATGATATCCCTTCTCTCCTGAAAGACAGATAAAAACGATGTAACGTAGTATTTAAAACTACATCTACTATATCACCTGCATCAGGTTTCGTCAAGACCTGTGCTGAAAGCAAAGAATAAACCTGCAGAATGAACCTGAATGGTTTGTAACGAATCTGAAAACCCTCCTTTTCAAAAAATGGAGGATTATGATATGATAAAAACGTCCATAAAAAAGGAGGAACAGCAATGACCAGTGTTTTTGACCAGGTAATTGACAGAAGGAATACAGGTTCACTGAAGTGGGACGTTGAGCCCGGGGAACTGCCCATGTGGGTGGCGGATATGGATTTTCAGGCAGCGCCGCCGATCCGCGAGGCGATCCGCAGCAGGCTGGAGCATGGCGTATTCGGATATTCGATCCTGCCGGATGAATGGTACGAAGCCTATATCGGATGGTGGAAGTCCAGACACGGGTTTACCTTGGAAAAAGACTGGCTCATCTTCTGTACGGGCGTTGTCCCAGCTATCTCAAGCATTGTAAGGAAGCTGACGACACCGGCTGAAAAGGTGCTGATCCAGACGCCGGTCTACAATATCTTCTTTAATTCCATTCTGAACAACGGAAGACAGGTGAAGGAGAGCCCTCTGTTTTATGACGGAACAGGTTACAGGATGGACATGGAGCAGCTTGAAAAGGATCTCTCGGATCCGCAGACCAGCCTGATGATCCTCTGTAATCCGCAGAATCCCTCCGGAAACATCTGGGACAGGGAAACATTGGCCACGGTCGGGGAACTGTGCAGAAAATACCATGTAACGGTGGTCTCGGACGAGATCCACTGTGACCTGACGGAACCCGGAACAGGATATATACCGTTCGCTTCCGTTTCCGAGACCTGCAGAAATATCAGCGTGACCTGCCTTGCGCCGACAAAGGCGTTCAACATTGCGGGCCTGCAGACGGCCGCGGTGTCGGTACCGGACCCGTTTATCAGGCACAAAGTCTGGAGAGGCCTGAACACGGATGAAGTGGCGGAACCAAATGCCTTTGCCGTGGATGTCGCAGTAGCTGCTTTTACAAAAGGAGAAGAGTGGCTGGACGGGCTTCGTGCCTATATCTCCCTGAACAAAGAGACAGTCCGCGCCTTTATTGCGGAGCATCTTCCCATGCTGAAGGTCGTTCCTTCCCAGGCAACGTATCTTCTCTGGATCGACTGCAGTGCCCTTGCGGGGGATTCGGCTGCCGTGGCGGATTATCTCCGGAAGGAGACAGGGCTTTATATCAGCAACGGCATTCAATACGGCCGGGGAGGAGAGCACTTCCTGCGCTTCAATACCGCCTGCCCGCATTCAGTGCTGACGGATGGCCTGGAAAGACTGGAAAAAGGGATAAAACTGTATCTGAAGGAGATGGGCTGATATGGAAAATCCGAAAAAAATACCGGAACCGGGCATAGAGTGCTGCGAAACAGTTGAGGTTCATCCGGCCCTTCTCAGTTTTGTGCATGAAAAACTGCCTGATGAGGAAGTACTTTACGATATGGCAGAACTGTTCAAGGTGTTTGGCGATTCGACCAGGATCCGTATCTTATATGTCCTGTTTGAAGCGGAAGTCTGCGTATGCGACCTGGCTGAGATGCTCAGCATGACCCAGTCTGCGATCTCGCATCAGCTGCGGATCCTGAAGCAGAGCAAACTGGTCAAAAGCCGCAGGGAGGGAAAATCTGTTTTCTATTCCCTGGCGGACCAGCATGTGAGGACCATCATCGCACAGGGACAGGAGCACATAGAGGAGGACCGCTGAGGTAAAAGCGGACAGGCTCCGGAAGTTTAAAATGGAAAAACTTCAAAAAGGGTTTGACACCAGACCTTTTTTGTGCTAAGATTCATAACCGTAGCAGTGAGACGCCGGATTGATTAAGAGAAAGCGTTCCTGCCGGATAAGCTGATGTGGCACAGTCGGTAGCGCACCTCATTGGTAGTGAGGAGGTCACGGGTCCGATTCCCGTCATCAGCTTTTCTTTTGTCCCGCATTCCGTGCGGGACATTTTTTGATTGCAGAGCGTCTGTGGACCGGATTTTATTTTCGTGCATTTTCCACAATTATTCTTGCTTTTTTTGTTGAAATATATTAAAGTAATAACAGTGAAGCTTTTTCGGCAAGTGTGAATATACATCTCCGGAAGAGATGTAAAACTGCAGAAAGCAATATATATCGACAAAGGAGGGCAACCCCGTGATCACAAATCAGGTTTTACAGAATACACTGGATGGTCTGAAAGCAATTTCCAGAGTGGATCTTTGCGTGCTGGATACGGAAGGAGTTATGCTTGCGACGACATTCCCGGAAGCGGAGAATTTTCGTGAATCTGTGATCGCTTTTGCAGGCTCACCTGCTGACAGTCAGGTCGTGTCCGGATGTCAGTTCATCAAGGTCTTTGACGAACATCAGATGGAGTATATCCTTCTGGCCAGCGGAAACACGGACGACGCGCATATGGTCGGCCAGATGGCCGCTTTTCAGCTGCAGAATCTGCTGATCGCCTATAAGGAAAGATTTGACAAGGATAATTTTATCAAGAACCTTCTTCTGGATAACCTTCTGCTGGTCGATATCTATAACCGCGCCAAAAAGCTTCATATCGAAGCCGAGGCGAAGCGCGTCGTGTTCATCCTGGAAGTATCCGGGGAGAGAGAGAACACTTCGCTGGAAAGCGTCCGGTCCATCGCCGGTGCCCGTCCCTGCGATTTCATCACCGCAGTGGATGAGAAGAGCGTGATCGTTGTAAAAGAGCTTTCGCCCGGAGAAGGACAGGAGGAACTGGACCGGATCGCCGAACAGATCCTGAGTGCCGTCGGCGAGGACAAGAGGGCGAATGCAGTCGTTTCCTACGGTACGGCTGTGGCGGAGCTGAAGGATGTATCCAGATCCTACAAAGAGGCCAGGATGGCCCTGAACGTCGGAAGGATCTTCTTTGAAGAGAGACAGGTTATTGCCTACAGTTCTCTGGGAATCGGCCGCCTGATCTATCAGCTGCCCATTCCTCTCTGCAAAATGTTCATCAGAGAGATCTTTGACGGAAAATCACCGGATGATTTCGACGAGGAGACACTGGTCACCATCAACAAGTTCTTTGAGAACAGCCTGAATGTTTCCGAGACATCCCGGCAGCTTTACATTCACAGGAACACACTTGTATACCGCCTCGACAAACTTCAGAAATCGACGGGGCTGGATCTCAGGGTGTTCGAGGACGCTATTACGTTCAAGATCGCACTGATGGTCGTGAAATATATGAAGTATATGGAGAACCAGGAATATTAAATGGATATACACAGAAAGAGAAGAAACTCCGGCACGGCAGGTTTTGCCCTGGGCGTACTCTTCACAGTGCTTCTGTTCTTCGTGGTCCTGTCGGGCCGTGAAATGTTCGGGGCAATGGTACGCGGGCAGAACCCCGTGAAAGGGCTGGAGGTTCTGACATCGGACGAGACAAGGGAGAAAATGGAGGAAGTCCGGAATATCCTGCAGGAGAATCTGCTGGAGGACGTGGATTCCCAGCAGCTTTCGGACTATCTGTTCACAGGCATTGCACAGGGCCTGGGAGATGACTACGCGGCATACTACACCCCGGAGGAACTGGCGGAGATGAAGGCCGGATCCAGCGGTGAATACAAAGGAATCGGCTGCACCCTTGCGGAGGATGCTGATACAGGCAGACTGACGATCATGGAAGTGTATACTGAGAGCCCGGCAGACCTTGCAGGTCTATTGCCGGGCGATGTGCTTCTTGCCTACGGGGACCAGTCCCTGGAAGGGATGGACGTATCGGATGTGGCCCAGATGATCCGGAGGTCTGAAGAACCTTTCAGGCTGACGGTCTACCGCGATGCGTCAGGAGAAGAACTGACCGTCGATCTGCAGTGCGCGGAAGTACATAAGGACACGGTAAGCGGTGAACTGAGAGAGGATCAGACAGGCTATCTGAAGATCACCGAATTTGACGAGGTGACTGTCGGCCAGTTCCAGGAGACTGTTGAGCGCCTGAGGGCTGAGGGCATGGAGAAACTGGTCATCGACCTCAGGAATAATCCGGGCGGCCTGCTGGATTCGGTATGCGGCATCCTGGATTATATCTTCCCGGAAGGACTTCTTGTCTACACGGTGGACCGGGCCGGGAACAGGGCTGATATCAGATCCACGGATGATCATGTGCTGGACCTGCCGATCGCGGTGCTGATCAATGAAAACAGCGCAAGCGCGTCGGAACTTTTTGCAGGCGCGGTCCAGGACAGGGAGAGAGGGCCGGTGATCGGCACCACCTCTTTTGGAAAAGGCGTAGTTCAGCAGACCTACGTTCTTTCGGACGGATCGGCTCTGAAGTTTACGGTGCAGAAATACTACACGCCGAACGGTACCTGCATTCAGGGAACGGGAATCACGCCGGATATTCCGGTGGAGGAGAGCAAAGAAAGCGGCCGTGACGCGGTTTATGAAAAAGCTTGGGAGGTACTGAACTCGAATGGAACAGAGGATGATATTCAGAGAAAGGCTGGGTGACCTGAAGGACCTTGCCAGGGCTTCGGGCAATATCCTTTCAGAAGAGGAGATCCATTCCTTTTTTGGAGAAATCCCGCTTTCGGACGAACATTATACTTCCATCTTCCAGTATCTGAAGGAACAGGGGATTCTGATCGCACAGACTGAAGAAGAGGCGAAAGAGGCGCGGGAACAGGGACATGAAAATGCCCTTTCCTATTATCTGAACGAACTGGAGAAAGTCGGCGCCCGGTCCGGCGGGGAGAATGTTTTTGACAGCTTCGACATACCCGCCGCGGAACTGACGGAACTCTGCGAGGCTCTGCTGGACGGCGACCGGACGGCAAGAGACAGGGTGATCGAAAAGTATCTTCCGGTCGTCTGCGAGATCGTTCAGGAATACGAGGGCACCAGGATCCAGACGGAAGATCTGATCCAGGAAGGAAACCTGGGACTTCTCGCGGCGCTGGAAAGCATGGAAAAACTGCCGAGCGCGGCTGCCTATCAGGCCTATCTCTACAACGGGATCCGCACGGCGGTCATGGATGCGGTGCGAGCCCACGCGGATTACCGGGACAACGGCGAAAAGATCGCCGAAAAAGTGAACCGTCTGTATGATGCCGCCAGCGCCCTGGCGGAAGAACGGGGGCATAAGGTGAGCAGCGGAGAGCTGTCGGAATACCTGAAAATGCCTGAGGAAGAGATCAGGGAGATCCTGAAGCTGGCCGGAAAAGGCGGAGAATAATAACGGAGTGTAAAACAGGGCTGTCGCATGACAGCCCTTTGATGCTGTCTGACGATCTTTGAGACTATAGAGGAGAATTGACATGATCGAAACACAGGATATAATGGTCCCCGGGGTGACCGGTGAGGAGAAGAGAAAGGCATATTACTATCTTCCGGAAACTTATGAGAAGGATCCGGGCAGAAGGTATCCGGTCCTGTACATGTTTGACGGACATAATGTGTTTTTTGATTCGCATGCCACCTACGGGAAGTCCTGGGGGATGGGTGAGTATCTTTCGGGAACCGGAACGGATCTGATCGTTGCTGCCATAGAATGCAGCCACAGTCCCGACAACGGGCGGCTTTCCGAGTACTCCCCGTGGAATTTCGCCCTGCCGCCTCTGGTGAAGATAACCGGAAGAGGCGAGCTTACCATGGACTGGATCATAAATACCTGGAAACCGATGGTGGATGACAGGTACCGTACCATTCCTGACCGTACATATACCATGATAGCGGGAAGCTCCATGGGAGGGCTGATGAGCCTGTATGCGGTGATCCGCCATAACGATGTGTTTGGAAGGGCGGCTGCCCTGTCGCCTTCGGTCAGCTTTTCCTGTGAAAAAATACAGAATCTGATCAGAAAGGCTGATCTGGATCCGGACACGGTGCTTTATATGGACTACGGAGAAGAGGAGCTGAAGACACACAGAGGAATGAGACAGGCCCTTTCAAGAACCGTGAAGAACCTGATGGAACGACAGGTCCTTCTGAACTTCCGGATAGTTCCCGGGGGAACCCACTGCGAGGCAAGCTGGGAACGTCAGATTCCTTTCTTTATTAATACGCTGCTTTACGAAAGATAATCGGAAACATCGCGCTGCATGCGATGCTTCATAAAAGATAAATGAAATAATTGTGCTGCGCACACTGCTGTATAAAAGAGGAACAGAAGCACTGTGCTGACGGGAACAAAAGAAAGGAGACCGGAAAATGGAAATGGAATACTGCAAATGGTACAGCCCTGCACTGGGAAGAGAGATGGAAGTCAAATTTTACGGACATGCCGGAAAACCGGTCCTGTATATTCCCTGCCAGAACGGACGCTTCTACGATTTTGAAAACTTTGGCATGGCCGGGGCACTGACCAGATACCTGGAGAGCGGCCGCATGATGGTGTGCGCCGTGGATACCATTGACGCGGAAACGTGGTCCGACCGGGGAAGGTCACCGCAGGAAAGGATCGGGATCTATGAGCAGTGGATCACGTATCTGACGGATGAAGTGATCCCCGCCCTGAGGGACAGGGCAAACGAGCGGAACGGGTGGACCGGCTACCCGGGAGTGCTGGCCTTTGGCTGCAGCCTGGGAGCGACGCACGCGGCAAATCTGTATTTCCGCAGGCCGGATCTGTTCGATTCTCTGCTTGCGCTTTCCGGAATCTACACCGCAGAGTATGGGTTTGACGGTTATATGGATGAGCGGGTCTATCTGAATTCGCCGGTCCATTCGCTGGCAAACATGCCTTCGGATCATCCGTACATATCGCTGTTTAACCAGAAAAAAGCCATCATCTGTGTGGGGACAGGGGCCTGGGAACTTCCGGAGGAGACCCGGCGGCTGGAGACGATCCTGCGGGAAAAGAACATCAGGGCCGTCGTCGACTACTGGGGCCCCGACTGCAGCCACGACTGGTACTGGTGGCATGCCCAGGCGGATTACTTTCTGCCGCAGATCCTGTAGAGCAGCGGCTTGATCATTGACATCAGGAGGAGACATTATGAAAAATTTTGTTTTTATTTCACCTAATTTTCCCGCGAACTACTGGCAGTTCTGCAGGGAACTGAAAAAGAACGGGCTGAATGTGCTGGGGATCGGGGATCAGCCTTATGACGAACTGAAACAGGAACTGAGAGACAGCCTGAACGAATATTATAAAGTAAGCAATCTGGAAAACGAAGAGGAAGTATACCGGGCGGTGGCTTTCCTGATCTTTAAGCACGGCAGGATCGACTGGCTGGAATCCAACAATGAATACTGGCTGGAACGTGATGCAAGGCTCAGAACGGATTTCAATATTACCTCCGGCTTTCAGGTCGATGATATTCCCAGGATCAAATATAAATCCAGAATGAAAGAATACTACCGGCAGGCCGGGATCCCCGTTGCCAGATACTGTATGGGAGACAGCTTGGATGACTGCCTCTGGTTCGCGGGGGAAGTAGGGTACCCCGTGGTGGCAAAGCCGGATAACGGTGTGGGAGCCTCCCATACGTTCAAGATCGAGAATGATCAGGAGATGCGCAGGTTCTTTGAACTCCGTTGGCCGGATACAAGATATATTATAGAGGAATTCGTGGCAGGAGAGGTGAATTCCTATGACGCGATCATCGATTCCCAGGGGAACCCGATGTTTGAGACCGGCAATGTGACGCCCATCTCCATCATGGATATCGTCAATCAGAAAGACAACTCCATCTTCTATATACTGAAAAGCCTTCCGGATGATACGCGTGAGGCCGGAAGGGCAACCGTAAAAAGCTTCGGCGTAAAGAGCCGTTTTGTACATTTCGAGTTCTTCCGCCTGCAGAAAGACCAGGACGGCCTGGGAAGAGCAGGGGACCTGGTCGCCCTGGAAGTAAACATGCGGCCCAGCGGCGGCGTGACACCGGACATGATCGACTTTGCGCACAGCACGGATGTATATAAGATCTGGGCGGATATGGTCGCGTTTGACCGCTCCACCATGCCCATCGGGAAACATGCCTACTGCGCGTTTGCAGGAAGAAGAGACGGGAAGCCGTTTGAAATGACCGATTCGGAGATCATTCAGAGATACGGGGAAAATATCCGCATGATGGAGAGAGTGCCGGATGCATTGTCCGGAGCCATGGGAAATCAGATGTATGTAGCCGTTTTTGATACCCAGGAAGAACTGAACGAGTTTTATCAGAATATTCTTAAATTATCTTCTTGACACATAAGAGGCAAAGTAGTACTATGTAATTTGCACTATTATGTAAGAACGTACCAAGGGGTTTTTATGCCCAAAAGCAGATGATTCTGCAGAAAGTACAGAGGTGAAAACGTCAATGGAGAAAAACAGGATACGCCCGATTTCCAACGGAAAAGGATTCCGCATGAGCTATTCCCGTCAGGAAGAAGTGCTGGAGATGCCGAACCTGATAGAAGTTCAGAAGAATTCTTATCAGTGGTTTTTGGATGAAGGCCTGAAAGAGGTATTCGATGATATCTCTCCGATCGAGGATTACAGTGGTAAGCTCAGCCTTGAGTTTGTGGATTTCAAACTCTGTGACAGCGATCCCAACTATTCCATCGCTGAGTGTATGTCCAGGGATGCGACATACACCAGAAAACTGTATGTCAAAGTGCGTCTCCATAACAAGGAAAATGACGAGCTGAACGAGCATGACATTTTCATGGGAGATCTGCCTCTTATGACGGAGACAGGTACTTTTGTCATTAACGGTGCAGAGCGTGTAATCGTCAGCCAGCTTGTCCGCTCTCCTGGTATCTACTATGGAATTGCCCACGATAAGCTGGGAAAGAAACTGTATTCCTGTACGGTGATTCCGAACAGAGGCGCATGGCTTGAATATGAGACAGACTCCAATGACGTTTTCTATGTGCGTGTAGACCGTACCAGGAAGGTTCCTGTTACCGTTCTCATCAGGGCAATGGGCGTCAGCACCAACGCCGAGATCCTGGACCTTTTCGGTGAAGAGCCGAAGCTGGTCGCCACTCTGGAAAAGGATACATCGAAGAACTACGAGGAAGGTCTTCTGGAACTGTACAAGAAGATCCGTCCCGGCGAGCCGCTGGCAGTGGAGAGCGCGGAGAGCCTGATCATGAGCATGTTCTTCGACCCGCGCCGTTACGATACTGCCAAGGTCGGACGTTACAAGTTCAATAAGAAGCTTCTTCTGCGCAACCGGATCAAGGGCTTTGAACTGGCAGAGGATGTCGTTGACGCATCCACAGGCGAGATCATCGCCGAAGCCGGCACAAAGGTGGACCGCGAGCTGGCAGACAGGATCCAGAACGCGGCAGTTCCGTCCGTGACTGTCAAGGCGGAAGACCGCAATGTAAAAGTTCTTTCCAATATGATGGTGGATCTGCAGGCCTATGTGGACTGTGATCCGAAAGATCTTGGAATTACGGAACTGGTCTATTATCCGGTTCTTGAGCGCATGATGCAGGAAAACCCGGATCCCGAAGATCTGAAAGATGCGATCCGCCGCTCTGTTCATGACCTCATTCCGAGACATATCACCAGAGAGGATATTCTGGCATCCATCAACTATAACATGCATCTGGAGCACGGCATCGGCAGCGACGATGACATTGACCATCTGGGCAACCGCCGTATCCGTTCCGTCGGAGAACTGCTTCAGAACCAGTACCGGATCGGCCTCTCCAGACTGGAGCGCGTGGTCCGCGAACGTATGACAACACAGGAGATCGAAGGCATCACACCGCAGTCCCTGATCAACATCAAGCCTGTGACCGCGGCCGTAAAAGAGTTCTTCGGTTCCTCCCAGCTGTCCCAGTTCATGGATCAGAACAACCCGCTGGGAGAGCTGACACACAAGAGAAGACTTTCCGCACTTGGCCCGGGCGGCCTTTCCAGAGAACGTGCCGGATTCGAAGTGCGTGACGTACATTACTCCCATTATGGAAGAATGTGCCCCATCGAGACCCCTGAAGGTCCGAACATCGGTCTGATCAACTCCCTTGCATCTTTTGCAAGGATCAACGAATACGGATTTATCGAGGCACCGTACCGGAAGATCGACAAATCCGATCCCAAGAATCCGCGCGTAACGAACGAAGTTGTCTATATGACCGCGGATGAAGAGGATAATTACCATGTAGCACAGGCGAACGAACCGCTGGACGAAGAAGGGCATTTCGTCCGTAAGAACGTTTCCGGCCGTTACAGAGAAGAGACCCAGGCTTACGAGCGCACCATGTTCGATTTCATGGACGTATCTCCGAGAATGGTATTCTCCGTAGCTACTGCTCTTATCCCGTTCCTGCAGAACGACGATGCGAACCGTGCGCTGATGGGTTCCAACATGCAGCGTCAGGCCGTGCCGCTTCTCACCACGGAAGCTCCCGTGGTAGGTACCGGAATGGAGACCAAGGTAGCCGTCGACTCAGGCGTCTGCGTAGTGGCGAAGCATGCCGGCGTTGTGGAGCGTTCGACCTCCAGCGACATTACCATCCGCTGCGATGATGGTACCCGCGATGAATACCATCTGATGAAATTCCAGCGCAGCAACCAGAGCAACTGCTACAACCAGAGACCCATCGTCTTCAAGGGCGAGCGCGTGGAAGAGGGAGATGTCATCGCTGACGGCCCCTCCACCAAAGACGGCGAGATCGCTCTTGGAAAGAACCCGCTGATCGGGTTCATGACCTGGGAAGGTTACAACTACGAGGACGCGGTTCTTCTGAGCGAGCGTCTCGTCATGGATGATGTCTATACATCCGTCCATATGGAAGAATATGAGTGCGAAGCCCGTGATACCAAACTCGGGCCGGAAGAGATCACGAGAGATGTTCCGGGTGTCGGAGAGGATTCTCTGAAAGACCTGGACGAGCGCGGCATTATCCGGATCGGCGCGGAAGTTCGTGCCGGTGATATCCTTGTCGGAAAAGTCACCCCGAAGAGCGAGACCGAGCTGACGGCGGAAGAAAGACTTCTCCGCGCCATCTTTGGTGAGAAGGCCCGTGAAGTGCGTGACACCTCCCTGAAGGTACCCCACGGTGAATATGGAATCGTCGTGGATGCCCGCGTGTTCACCAGGGAAAACGGCGACGAGCTTTCACCCGGAGTAAATGAATCCGTAAGAATCTATATCGCACAGAAGAGAAAGATCTCCGTAGGCGACAAGATGGCCGGCCGTCACGGCAACAAGGGTGTCGTTTCCCGCGTGCTGCCGGTGGAAGACATGCCGTTCCTTCCGAACGGACGTCCTCTGGACATCGTGCTGAACCCGCTGGGCGTGCCGTCCCGTATGAATATCGGTCAGGTACTTGAGATCCATCTGAGCCTTGCTGCAAAAGCCCTTGGCTTCAATGTATCCACACCTGTCTTCGACGGCGCGAACGAAGTGGACATCATGGATACCCTTGACCTGGCAAACGACTATGTCAACCTGGAATGGGATGAGTTCAAGGCGAAACATGAAGCGGAGCTTCTTCCGGAAGTCATGGAATACCTTGGGAACAATCTTGAACACAGAAAACTCTGGAAGGGCGTTCCCATTTCGAGAGACGGAAAAGTCCGTCTCCGTGACGGCCGTACCGGAGAGTTCTTCGACAGTCCGGTAACCATCGGCCACATGCATTACCTGAAGCTGCATCATCTTGTCGACGACAAGATCCATGCGCGTTCCACGGGACCGTATTCGCTGGTCACACAGCAGCCTCTGGGAGGAAAAGCCCAGTTCGGCGGACAGCGTTTCGGAGAGATGGAAGTCTGGGCTCTCGAGGCCTACGGCGCTGCTTATACGCTTCAGGAGATCCTGACTGTGAAGTCCGACGATATTGTCGGACGTGTCAAGACGTTTGAGGCGATCATCAAAGGGGAGAATATCCCGGAGCCGGGTATCCCCGAATCCTTCAAAGTCCTGTTGAAAGAACTTCAGTCTCTGGGACTGGATGTGAGAGTGCTCAAGGAAGACGGAACAGAAGTGGAACTGAAAGAGTCCATCGATTACGGCGATACGGATATGCGCCATGTCATGGACGATGACCGCAGATTCCGCTCTCACGACGAGGATCAGTCTTTCGAAAGCTATGGTTATACCAGACAGGAATTCAATGAGAATCAGGAACTGGTCGATGTGGAGGACCATGCGGAACCGGAATCCGAAGAATCCTTCGCTGACGACTATGAAGATCTTGACGGACTTGATTGAAGCAAAACGCAAACCGTGCAGACGCAGGGCGAAGACGCGTCCTGAAGTCTGCACACAGCCAAGTTTGCAAATCTGGGTGTAATCTTGAAAGGAGTACGACAAATGCCGGAAACAAATAATAAAGATACCTATCAGCCGATCACGTTCGATGCGATCAAGATTGGTCTCGCTTCTCCGGAGAAGATCAGGGAATGGTCTCATGGAGAAGTGAAAAAACCTGAAACGATCAACTACAGAACGCTGAAACCTGAGAAAGACGGCCTTTTCTGTGAGCGTATCTTCGGACCGAGCAAGGACTGGGAATGCCATTGCGGAAAATATAAAAAGATCCGTTACAAAGGTGTCATCTGTGATAAATGCGGCGTAGAAGTCACAAAATCCAGCGTCCGCAGAGAAAGAATGGGCCATATCGAGCTGGCAGCTCCGGTATCCCATATCTGGTACTTTAAAGGAATCCCTTCCCGTATGGGACTGATTCTGGACCTGTCACCGCGTATTCTTGAGCGTGTGCTCTACTTTGCGAGCTATATCGTTCTTGATGCCGGAAATACAGGCATGCACGTCAAACAGGTGCTGACAGAGCAGGAATATCAGGAAGCTTACGATAAATATGGCAGTGATTTCCGTGTCGGTATGGGCGCGGAAGCCATCAAGGAACTTCTTGAGGCGATCGACCTCGAGAAAGAATCCCAGGAACTAAAGGACGAACTCGAGAAGGCCAACGGCCAGAAGCGCGCCCGCATTATCAAGCGTCTCGAAGTGGTAGAAGCATTCCGTGAATCCGGAAACCGTCCCGAGTGGATGATCATGACCGTGATCCCGGTAATTCCGCCCGATATTCGTGCTATGGTACAGCTGGACGGCGGACGTTTCGCGACATCCGACCTGAACGACCTGTACAGAAGGATCATCAACCGTAACAACCGTCTGAAAAGACTTCTGGAGCTTGGCGCTCCTGATATCATTGTCCGCAACGAAAAGCGTATGCTGCAGGAAGCAGTTGACGCTCTTCTGGACAACGGACGCCGCGGCCGTCCGGTAACCGGACCGGGCAACCGTCCGCTGAAATCCCTTTCCGACATGCTGAAAGGTAAATCCGGACGTTTCCGTCAGAACCTGCTCGGAAAACGTGTGGACTATTCCGGACGTTCCGTTATCGTCGTTGGTCCCGAACTGAAGA